>NZ_JAVRCB010000004.1:0-181483 GCF_034530955.1 Nostoc sp. DedQUE05
GCGTCTTGTCTTCACTGCCACTGACAATATACTTGCCATCGGGACTGAACGCCAGTGCCCTGACAGGTGCTGTATGACCGGAGAAAACATTGCGCTCATGAACAGCTTCTATTGCTTCTGACAAACTAGATTGAACTTCACTCAAAACTTCCTTGAGTTGTGACTGACTTTCACCAGTTGCCCCAATTGCTGAAATTAATTGCTCTACATTTGTTTGTATTGGCAGCACATACTTAATAGTTGCAGCTTTTTCGCGCAAACTGGCGATGGTTGCCTGTTTGCGAGACTCAAATCCAAAAATTGTCGAAACAACTGCTCCTATAGCCACTACCCCCACAAAAGAAGCAACAGCCCCAAACCTTAGCCATTTACTTATGTTACGTTGCTGAATACTTTTCTGGACAAATTCCGATGCTAAATGCGACAGCAAACCGAGATCCCCATACTCTTGCAAGTAATTCTCTGCCTCTGCCAATTTTGACCCTGTAAACAGGTAATCTTTCGACTTGCTTTTACTTTCCCACTCCTCTGATGCTGCCTCAATCTTGCGCTCAATGCGAATGGCGGCTCGGTTTTCACTCACCCAAGAACGCAATTTTGGCCAATGGCGAATCAGTGCTTCATGGGCTACATCCACCACAGTCACCGTCTTTTCACTCTCCCCCCGTGCTTGCAGTTCAGATGTCACCACTAATCTGGCATCTGTCAACTTCATTAGCACTTGTTCCACCACTTCTGCCGATTGCTGGGAGTTGACTAAATCTGTTTTAAACACCTGTCTGCGGGTGTCTTCTGTTCCTTCTCCCAACTGGGTTAACTCTATGAATATCCGTTTAGCAGTCAGTTGTTCTTCTTTCGAGTCGAGAGCATCATAAACTTCATCCGCCCGTTTTTGTAGCGTGCCTTTGACTCCACCAAGTCTGCTATATTCTGCCAGAGTTAAGCGATTCACCTCTCGCTTACGCCACAATTCCGTTAGGGTATATTGCAACAAAGGTAAACTACCAGGGCCTTCGACATCGGCTAGCATTTGTTCTACTAGTTCCCGTTGCACTTCTAACCCGACTTGATAAGCAGGTTGGGTAATGGCTTCTGTCAACTCCTTTTTATTCATTGGGGTGACAGTAATCAGATTCTCTTGAATTTTCTGTGCTAATCCGGCATATTCTTGTTCCGCACATTTCCCAAAGAAATCTGCCCGCATCGTCATTACCACCGTCAACAGAGAATTATTTAATGCCCCTAACAAACACTCAAAAAACTCCTGTCGCTCGCCTTCATCTTGACAGAGAGTAAAAACTTCTTCAAATTGGTCGATGACGAGAATGAGACGATGGTAAACTGGGGTTTGTAAGGATAAAGTGTTTGCATCAGGCTCTAGCTCATGCAGTACTTCTACTGATTGTAATGTGGCTTGGACTAATTCAGTTAATCCGATCGCACCTTTGTTGAGTAATTCTTCTGTCTTTTCTAATTCAAATTTCGGTTTATCTGTCTGTGTTTGGGCATCCTGAACCTGGCGGGGAGTTATGTGATGCCCAAATACTCTAGCTAAACTCTTGAGGGGATGCTCTCCGGGGCGAAAAATCTTGATTACCCATTGGTCACTTCCTCCCAATCTTTTGCCTAACTTCAGTTGATACAGTAAACCTGCCTTGACTACACTAGACTTACCACTTCCAGAAGCCCCGACAACCGCCAAAAAATTCCCTTGCCTGATATTCTCCAAAAGCGAATCAGTTAAAGCGGTGCGTCCGTAGAAATATTTGGGGTCTGATTCGTTAAATTCAAAAGCTGCTAAACCCTTGTAAGGACACAACTCTGCCATTAAAACAGCACGGTCAATTTTTTCTTTTTGTCCCGTAAGGATAATTTCTCCGCCAGTGTTGTGAAAAATGGGACGCTGACGGGCGGTTTTTAGCTGCTGCTTGATTAAGTCAACCAGGGAGTAGTTTGTCACCCAGCCTTCAGCATGACTTTCAGGTTTAAGTGCTTCTACTAATGCGCCACTCAAAATCCCATGATTGCCACTCAACTCTTCGTATGCGACTTCAAATCCACGAGAAGCGGCAATTAAACATCTATCCTTAGTCTCAAAACTCCCAGGATCGGCATCATCGAAATTGAATAACTCACCGCTATAACAACAATCTAACCAAACAATTTGCTGACGAACCGGGGAAGATTGTAAAAGTTTGCGTAACCAGTCTAGAGAAAGTCCCCACTGTCCAATCACAGGACAAGTATCGCTGGCAGCTAAAAAGCCTTCTGTGACTCCACCGATATCTTTGCGTAAACCATGACCCGCAAAAAAGAGCAAGGCTGTATCAGGAATGCTGCGTCCAGGGGGGTTGAAAAGTTGGACAATAGCTGTTTCTAACTCTTTGAGGGTTAGCTGCTGCTGAGGATCGACAAAGCAAGACCCATCCAGATTATAAGCTGCTGGTAAACGCTCGACATGGAATTTGCCATAAGTTTCGAGGATTTGGGCTATGGCTTCTGCATCAGTTGCTGGTGCTTTGAGATGCGGTGGGCGATCGCTAGATTTTTCTATCAAGGTAGGATAGCGATTAATGCCGATCACCAGTGCTTCTCTTTCCATAGCCGCCAATGATATTTAAGTATCAGGTAAACTTAGTTAATCATGTAACCAAAAAATCTGAGTAATTTTCCTCATGGAAACCACCAATCTTAACAATACTTTATTAGCTCTGTTACTAGCCTTGAAAGATTCAGAAATTCCTCTGAGTGATACGGAACAATCCGACTTATCCCAAGCTGCTGAACAACTTTCCGCTAACCCAAAAGCTTGGGAGATACTCATCGAACCCCGTTTGTTGGTGATGATTCAAGCTAACGAACCTTTAAATCAACGGTTTCAAGCCGCTAAATCTCAATTAGATAATTTAGGTGATACAATCCCTCTCAATTTACTACCTAGCGAGGCTGAATTAGAACAAGCTGTACCAAAGCAGAAACCTCAACCTACAACCCGCGCTATTCCACAAGTAAGCTCTTCAGACTTGAGAAGCAATGAAATTACCAATATGGCTATCAAGGTTTTGGCAACTCCTAACCCTTCTGAAACTGCCAAAAAATTAAGCAGCTTTGAGCAATTCCAACAATTTTTAAACCAAAATCTTGCACAAAAATAACGTTATTCTTATTCATCTATGATTTGCCTTAACCGTAGTGCTTGACTTCATTTTCCCTAACCCCTACCTGAAAAAGGCGGGGTTAGTTCATACCTTACCTTGCATAATTATCAATAGACTATTAGACTAATGGCAAAACCTATGAGGATAGGATAAAACTATCACTCATACTCGGTTTAAATGGACTTGAGCTATCAGACAATAAATTTATTGATTTGCTGACCAAGTGACAATATAATAGCCTTTCCCCTTAAGGATAAAAATTTTATTTATCTGTGTTTACCATCCAGAATCAAAAATCTAAAATGATTTCCTTGAATGACTGACCTCATATATCCCACTATCGACCTCTTTCTCTATGACTTGAAATATAGTTTAGGCGATACTCCAGAAGAGATTAAGCTGAATCAACAATCTTTTTACAATAAAATTCCTGAACATATTCGTCCATTATTGTTAGAAAATGGGCAAGATTTGCAAGGCGAATACGTTCATCTCCTCAAAGATGTATATGCACAGACAAAACATGATAATGAACAATATGAAGGCTATTTCTATCCTGTTCTCCTCGGTGATAGTTATGGCTTACTTGTAGAGTGTGCTTTCAAAAATAAAACTAATGCTCAACCTGCTAAATGCTTTACATATATAAAAGTTGAAATTGAGCGAATATTGAAGGGTGAAATAGCTACTATTGGGCAAACCTGGATGCTCTCTGGCTGGCTACCTCCCTCTCAGTCCAAAAGCCAGGAAGAGATTGCTCAAGCTTGCTATCAGGCATTAATGCCCGGTTTAGATTGGGAAGGAGATTTACAAGGTCAAGGACACTTTCTGGGAGCTAATATTTTTGAACTCACCCAAAATAATCAGCATTTTATTATAGTAATATATCCTGACGAAGCTACTTCAAACCAATCTGGCAAATTTTATTCTGACTGGATGCGTTTATTTTATTATCGACACAAAATAGTTTGGGCTTATAGTCAAAGTCGGCTATTAAAAAATTCTTTACAAACTTATTTTAGTAAAATTAAAGTTGGAAGTGATGCTATTGAACAAGCTAGAAATAAGGGAAGTGAGTTAAATACATTGTATAAAACATTAGTCGATGTGCAAAACACACTCAATGAGTATACAAGAGAGTTAACTATACTTGATTTTCAGGGTGGTACAATTGATATTAATTTAAGTAATTATGAAAAACGTCTAGGTAGAATTAAACAAAAGTCTAACAAAATTCAATCAAATCAAGAAACAGAAGTTAAGTTTTTAACAGAGTTTAGTAAATTAGTTAAAGATAAATATCGGCTACAAATAACTAAAGACTCAGAAAACCTGGAGCGAGGTTTAAAATTACTATCAGATACCATTAATGCCGTTCGTAGCCGAGTTGAAGTAGAAAAAGCTGAACGCGATCGCAATTTTCAAACTTTCGTTAGCCTCTTAGCTGCGGGATGGACTTTTGGCTCCTTTATTGCTGCTTTGCCAGGACTAGATAAAGAAAATGATAACCCTGTAAGGTCTACCCTGATCAAATCATTCAAGGTCAAAGTCAACCCAGAACAGGCAACAAGTACACCACAAATAAAAACTACGCAACCACTAACAAGTACACAACAGACAACCCCAAAGGAACCTTGGTGGCTAATCCCAGCTACTAAGGGAATATACACTTTTAGCGGATTTATTATCGCTATTTTAGTGCTTTTGCTTTGGCGGCGTTTATGGAGGCGATACCGTTAAAGCATTAACAGGCTGTGTCTACGTACTTTAACTTCACTCACAAAATCGCTACAATAGTTAACTTTGCTCTCACGAACAGAACCATCGCCAGAAATTGCGATCGCCACCAGTTGGGTTTGTTAACAAAATGTACTAACTGTGAGACACCATTTCCAATTCCTGCAAATTGGCTGTATGGTGAATGCTTTCATTGTTCCCTGCCTTTTACAAAGATGGCAAAGCGTCAAAAATCTCGCTAAGAATTGCCATCGACCCTTTTATGCAATATCAACTAAAGAGCGATCGTTCGCTAGGAAAAGTTTCGGTTTAATCCTCCACCGTCTCACCACCAGTTGGAAGCTTTAGCTAAGGTTGTGGGGGTTGATGCCGATAGATTAACGCAAATGTTACCATCTGCTAGGGTGGGTATGCAGCATGTACCCATTCGGTTATGTGGGGCTTGTTATGCGGCAACGCCTTGTCACTATGAAATCAGATGTTATGGCGTTGCTGTTGAGGAAACTTTGGGTGTTGCTGGTTTCTGTACTGTTCCCCGTTTAGAATTCTCCAGTTCATCTATTCTCTTATTGAGTTCCTGAATTTGTTTTTCTAAAGATTGAATTCTTTGCGTATGATCAAAGTTTTTTTCGCGTGTATTATTAAGGTAATCAGATGTACTTAGAAAAAGACCAACTAATCCCCAAGAAGAAACTACTATAGCGATAATTGATAAGACTACTACTACAACACTTCCTAACGCAAACTTTTGTTGACTTTGAGTGAGTTTCTTATCAGTTTCATCTGCAAACTGAGTAATTCTCCCGACAGCATTTTCCGCAGACTGAGCAGCATCTGTGGCAGACCGAGCAGCATTGTCGGCAGAAAGTTTAGCATTCCGAATCTCATTAGGAATGGAACTGCGAATACTACGGCTAGAATCTGCTTTGATAAGGTAGGCGTGTACATCAGAAGGTGGATTCCTAAATTCTTTGTATTCCCCTTTACGATCAATTACAACTGCTTGTCCACTCGATTGCTTCCAGTTTTGGTAACTACTTAATTTTGTGAATTCCATCCAAATCAGACCGTCGCCACCTTTGAACTCTTATTCATTAGTAGTTAGGTTATGCAAGGGTAGAGAAAGCCTGCCAACAAAGCCTGGATCAACTAGGGGGCCAGTTCCTAGTAATAAACCTCTATAAACATTTTTTATCTTTAAATTGAATCGTAACGCAATATAGTCGGGAAGACGGAACATAGGTTCCAGCGTGACAAATGCTATAGAGTTTGGCCTCAGGAAAAACTGATCGCCCTCTTTTATATTTTGAACTACTTTTTGTCCTTCCTCATCCCAATATACGCATTCGCCAAGTACCTTCACTTCATATGATGCTGACTTAAGATTTTCTGGGTCAAATGGATATATCATGCCTGTAGCGGCAACGTAATCATAAATATGAGCCGAATTCAAAAGGGCAGGTTCTATATCATCAAATGGATCGAGTGAGCGATAAATTTTAAAGCGATCTTCTGCTTCTGCTTCAGTTTGAGCAAATGGATTATTGTTTTGTAAGTTGGTTTGGGAAGGATTAGTCATACTAAATTTATCTGAGTTGCAGCTTGCTCTCGTGTCAACAATGAAGATGGCCCAAATCCGCAATAATCTATAGGTGAGCCAATGAATGATTCGACTTCTTCAACAAAGCTAAGTGCTTTTGCCGATAGTGCATTTAAAGTACAGCATGATTTATCTATATAGTCCAAATGATTCAAGATAATATGTGTAGGTCGATTCACCATAATTGCTTGACGTACGACATCAGGATGGAAGCGTGCAACTCGCCTAATCGATTTTGTGACTGATGTATGCTCAAGAATAGGCACGGAGCTTCCTGATTCACTAGACACAGCTTGCCAATCAATTTCATAAGGCAATGGCCCTGAATTTCCACTCACACGGATAGGAAATGCACGCAATACCAGTACAATCTGATCTACATCCAATGGGCTAAGACCTGCCTCAGAAACAAAAGCTGCCGCTGTCGTATCACGACTGGTTACATAAGGATATTCAGCAGAATGAAGTAGGGATAAACCAAATCCTTGTGTACCTTCGATAATTATTCTATGTTTAGCTTGTAACTGGTTTCGCATAAAAGGCACTACAGGTTTGACAAATTCACGCAGGTGTTCATTGTTCTTAGCCAAACAAACCGAGAAATCGCGGTCAATTCGTCTGCGTACTGCCGCACCTGTTCCACTTAAGGTTGAACCTATAGATTGACGCAAAGAACTTGTTTGTTCTTCAATTTGCTCGTGTTCTGTAACGATCATTGCATTAGGATCTATCAAAAGCCGCTCACTAGGCAATCCTGTGCAGGCAATTTCGCTAAGTAAAATATCTGGTTTTATATAACTTCCTGCACCTATTACGCAGGTAACGTTTGGAAGAATTGCCGCAGTAGGTAATTGCTGAAGAATTATCGCTGTACCAGATGGATCGATCACCGTATGCCCAGAGTTGCTTCCCCCAACACGGACTGCTACACTTGCTCCTGTTTCTTGCGTAAGGAAATGAGCAACCTTCCCCTTCCCCTCAGAGCCAAACTGACCACCAACTACTACTGTTACAGGCATTTTTAAAGATTCTTTGCGTTTTTCTTATACTCTACAGCTTGAGCAAGCAGTAACAAAAAAGATTCTAGACTATTGACATTAACAACCGAAAGGTCTGCTAAAGAAGCCAATTTAGCGACATCTACTTCAGCTAAATGAGAATCAGCAATAACAAATTCTTCATAATTACCTCCCCTGGAGATATATCGCGCCATACGAAGTTCTGGCGGGCAGTTAATATGAATATGCAGGAAAGATGGGCCAAACGTTTCCACCCAAAAAGCACGATCATCTGGGTAACGCAATCCATCAATAACAATGTCACCCTGATTGGGAAGTTTTTCAAGAAGCTTTTTACATAGCCAATGTTGCCCTGGATTTTTATTAACTTCTTCCCCTACTTGCTGTAGAGTTTCACGGCGAGGTTTTATGCCGCGCTCATGCAAAATATCTGCTAACACGAGGCTGTATCGAGTGTAGTGAAAGCCGAGTGATTTAAAAAATTCTCCCCCAGTTGTTTTTCCAGCAGCAATTGGGCCACTTAATCCAATAACTATTCTGTTTTTCCAATGACTTTGAATGGAATTAACATCAGGAATAATTAAGTATTCTTCTTCACTATTTCCTAATGCTTCAAATTTTCCATGCCAGAAGAAAACACCAACAATAGCTGAAGTAATTGCATCTAGTTCATCATGGCTTATTGGTTGCTCAGTATACTCTCCTCTAACACCAAATTCACTAAGCCCAATTTTAAGAAGTTCAATACTAGCTTTCTTCCTTGGAATATTCATGATATCTTGTGCTGCGCCTGGATAACTTTCAATCACAGCTATCCCTTTCTCTCTAAAATATTTAGCAAGCCTAATACCACGAGCAGTCAAATTTTGCATACTTCTAATTAAAGATGGATAAACATTTATCCCACGCTTCTTTAATATTCTTTCGCAAGATCGAGTAATACCGTAAAGCTGCCGTCCAGGATCGCTATCCTCAACGCTAACTCTTCCTATAGGTAAAGACAATGGTGAATCAATAGAGACTAGAGTAGGCTGAACATCCAGCGTTGCATTAATGATATCATAATCAGTATTTAATCTTTTAGTAATTACATAATCTCCTTCTAATACGCTCCATCCAGACGCTCGTTTCTCTGAACCGGAAAGGTCAATACCAACAACTTTTAAATTAGATAAATCTTTGATATCGGCAATATCTTTTAGTGATATGCTTGAGCATTGTTTTTCTTTAGGCGCAGGTATACATATTCCCTCTTGATTTGATTTGGATTTACCTTCATTCCACTGTAATGGACTTGGATTCGCCGCAAAATGATGAATGGATGCACTAATATTTAGAGGGATTTGATGTTTTTGTATAAGCCGAGCCATGACAGCATCAAATATTGATTTCATACCTTCTATATCCGCATGATTGTAAGAAATCAACAGTTTAAGGGAGTCAGAATCACCTCGACAGTATTTGTACCAAAGTAAAGGAGCAGAATCACCTTTTATTTCCACCAAATTAGAAGGTCTTTTTACTCCTAAAATTTTTTCAATTTTTTTTTGTCCTCCTGCTAGTCCAACCCGTTTTGCTAAGAAACGTAGATCAATGTGAGTTTTAGGAAATTTCAAATCATGAAATTCTTTGCAAATAAAAGGAATGTCAAAAAGCGAACCATTAAAAGTAACAATAACTTTTGCTTGTGTTAATGCTTGTCTGAAAGAATAATCATCCTCTCCTCGTATATATACTTTGTACTTTGAATCCATACTCCATCCTACTAGTGTAATATTGTTATAATATCTACTTAAACCAGTAGTTTCGATGTCTAAAAATATTGTTTTTTTAGGAAAGGTAAGCGCAATTCGATAGTATTCTGATCTGGGTAAATTTTCAGCAAAAAAATCAGCATTTTCGTATTCTATAGCTTTGCGTGAAGCTTGAATAAAATTGTTTCTACTATTATCTGTATTAATATCAAATATCGATAACTGAGTTGCTTGTTTTAATTCCCAGTCGTCCCAAGATACAATACCTGAACGCCAAAGTTCATTTTCTGTCTTAGCTCCAATTCCTTTTAAATGTTGAAAAGTTGATAAAAGCATTGTATTTGCATCTCTTTTCAAGTAGTGTTGGTATTTATATCGTGTTAGTAATTGTATCCTCTAGTGTTTATTAACCCAAGTTGCCAGTTAATCTTGTGAGTAATAGCTACGGCAACCAAAGCAGTCCAGCAGTTGCTAGATGCACACCTCAAGGACTACCCTAGATCACAAATCATACAACAAGCAGTTTTATTAATAACGATCGCACTGCTTTTCTACATACATCGTGGCTCATAATATCTTTAAATATAGTCACGAATCGTGAGTAAACGTGTTACTCAGATCAAGCAAGGTCATAGACATCATTCGCCCAAGGGCTGAATATAGAATCGACGCGCTCAGTGAAAAGCCCTTGGAGCCGATGGAATACTGTAAAAGATGGGTTGATATGTCCCCCGATGACCGGGGGTACAGAAAAGCCTGCATAGCCGCTCTCGCCGAAGCAACTGGGCTGAGTCCAAGGACTATAGGTAATTGGGGTTCCAACTTCGAGAAGCGCCCCAATTATGTGACGCATATCTTACGCATGGCTGATATGCTCAACCAAATCAAAAAAATAGTCCTACCCCCTGACTTTCCTCAACAATAATTTACTCGTGAATCGTGACTAAAATACTTGTGCTAAGAGCAGATATTTCTTAAGTTGAGGTCAGCAAGTATGGGTTTTGGGTGCAGTAGCTAGGTGTCTTCACAATTCCCTGCTGCTGTAACCCTTACTAACTCACGAACGCTCAAGATGCAAACTGGGAGGCAATCCCACCAAAATAAACATCAAATTGATATCCTCTGTCAGTTGCCCCTAGAACCGATGGAATATTGTCGTCGTTGGGTTACTCACGAACCAGGACGTAATTATCGCAAAGCTTGCATTAATGCGATCGCAGAAGTTACAGGTACTAGCCCAAAAACTGTTAAAGATTGGGGGACAGACTTTGATCGACGGCCTAGATACGTTACCCGAATATTACGGCAAGCTGATTTAATCAATCAATTTAAGCAGCTAGTAGTAAGGGGAATTGTTGTCTTACCTCCAGACTTTCCTCAAGATTAAGCATAAGCGATCGCTACTCACGACCAACTGCCCCAAAAACCCCTTGCTGTTACCCCAAAGAGAATCTTAGGCTGACGTACAGAAGTATTAGCTGTAAAGAGTAGCCGCATTTTTCTTGATGACAAAAATGGCAGAACATCAAATGAACTCAATCTCTACCTTTGACATCACTAAATATTTTCTCCTTGATGTCATGAAAGACATTAAAACTGGACGTATCCAACTTCCAGATTTTCAACGAGATTGGGTTTGGGACGATATCCATGTGCGTCGTCTGCTTGCCAGCATATCTCTGGCTTACCCAATTGGCGCAGTAATGATGCTTCAGCAAGGTAATCAAAGCCGACAATTCAAACCCCGCCCGGTTGATGGGGTATTAAAACCAGAAAACTATGTTCCAAACCTACTAATCCTTGACGGGCAGCAACGCTTGACAACTCTGTTTATGGTACTGCTATCTCAACTACCTGTAACCATAAAAGACCAAAAAAGCCAAAAAAGTATTAAAAAGTGGTACTACCTGGATATCAAAAAATGCCTTGACCCAGAATGCGATCGCATTAAGGCAATCGTTGCCTTACCTGAATCCAAAATTATCCGAATTTTCTCAGGTAACTTAATTGATTGTTCTACTGCTGAAAAAGAATATGAGGCGTTCTTGTTTCCTTTATCCAAGGTTTTCTCTTTTCCTGAATGGCGTAGCAAATTCTCTAGGTATTGGCGATACAATCCTCAAAAACTAGAACTAATTGATACTTTAGAACTAGAAATTGTGAAGAAATTTGAGCATTATCAAATACCTGTAATCCAATTACGTGACTCCTTACCAAAAGAAGGCGTTTGCCAAGTATTTGAGGATACAAATACTTCTGGCTGTGACCTCAATTACTTCGACTTAATGAGTTCCAGCTATTGCACTGCTGACTTCAGTCTGAGAGATGATTGGAAGCAGCGAAAAAACCGCTTTCAATCATTAAAAGTGTTGCGAAAGCTACGAAGCACTGATTTTGTACAAGCAGTTACTTTGGTAGCTGGCTACGCAAAGAGGATAGAAGCTTTAAAGCAAGGGTGGAATGTCGATAAATTACCAGGTGTTGCTTGTGGTCGTGCTGAAGTACTAAAACTCACCAAAGAAGAATATCAAAAATGGGCTGACCCAATTACCAGAGGTTTTGAAGAGTCTGCTCGTTTCCTTTATAGTCAAAAAATTTTTGATGCAGATGATTTAGCTTACCCCATTCAATTACTCATTCTCAGTACAATTTTTACTGTTCTTGGAGAACGTTCCCGCTCTTTTCAGGTACGTTCTATGCTGGAACGTTGGTTATGGTGTGGGATGTTTGGTGAAATATATACACGCTGGTACGAGGCAAGAGCCGGTAGAGACGTTATAGAAGTAGTAAATTGGTTAGCAGGTGGTTCACTTCCATTCACCATTGTCCAAGCGGATTTCTCCTTTGATAGGCTGATTAGCGTTAGAAAACGTTACGGTGCAGTGTATCAGGGTTTGGCAGCTTTATTACGACGCGAGGGGGCAATTGATTGGTGTACTGGGGAACAAATCAATGATGTAATTTATTTTGAAGAACAGATAGATTCGCACCACATCTTTCCAGTGGCATGGTGTCGCAAGCAGAGCATCGATCCTAAAAAGTATAACTGCTTGATTAACCGCACGCCTTTAAGTGCCAAAACGAACAAGAAGATTGGTTGTAAAGCACCTTCCGTTTATTTAAAGGAATTTGAACTTTCTGGGACATCAACAAAAAGGCTGGATGAAATGTTGCGATCGCACGCTATATCTCCAAAAAGCTTACAGCGAGATGACTTTGAAGCATTTTTCCAGATGCGGGCAAATAATTTGCTGGCTCTAATTGGAAAGGCAATGGGCAAAAGTTTGAGTTTTGAATCCTTAAAGGATTTTGTTGGAGAGCATCATAACGACAATACCAATGAGTATAAGCTTCATCCCGAAATCATAAATAATTATTGAGCGATCACCGCCAAAATTGTTACTTCCCTCAACAGTATAAGTATTTTGACAGCAAACTAAATCGATAGCAAATGCGTCCCTCAATCCTTCTAGTGCTGTTTTTCAGAGGACTCTTTCTTTTTCAACCAGTCCCTAATCGCCTCCTCCAAGGCTGCTGTCTGTGTGACTTCCAGACGAGCGCAGGCGATTTCAAAAGCAATTTTTAAATCTTTAGGAATTCTTCCCCTAACTTCTCTAGTTTCTTCTACTATCTCCACATAATGCCTGGGTTCGGGCTTAATTTTGGCACAGCCTTTTGACAAAATCACACTTGCGCTTTTTGTGTAGCCTTCAAAAGACCTCCCCTAATTAACTTTGCCAGACGTTCGTCAAGCCCATTTGACACTTCACTTTGCGTTGAAGTTTTTACATCTTGCAAAGAACCAATAACATATCATGCACAAGGATTTTGCTCATGTAGTGGCTGAGGATATATCGTGTATCAGGAATTTACAAATTGTCCTATCTGCAACATCTAGATATTATTGCGGCGGATTTTGCTTCTTTTCCCGCTCTTCAACCGCCTTACTGACAAGCCGCACAACAAGATTACTGATGGGACGGTCTTCTTCCTCAGCCCATCTCACCAAAGCCTCGTGGATATCTTTGGGGAAATATATGGAAGTTTGTACGCGATCGCTCTGACTCATCAACACTACAAAGATTTGTTGCCAGTTCATCATACTCCCGTAACCTTGGAACAAGGCTCAATAATGTTTAACAATGTGTGGCAATGTTTTTATGGTAGATTAAAACCATTACTGAACAAGTGCGACAATGCCGAGGTTTTTGGATGGCGAGCGGGTCAAGTGGCGATCGTTATCTGGCGAATACGAATAAGTAGTTAGTTCTAAATTACACAAACAAAAAATTATTGATTTGGTGGAGATGTTGTCACCATGAGTAGTGATCGTAAGAGTAAATCCACGGTTCCAGTTCATAGAACCATACGATGTCATCTAGATGCTAGTGAAGATATACTTCGCAAAGTATGGGAAGAAATGACTCAAAAAAATACTCCTCTTATTCTTCAATTGTTAAAGAGTGTAAGCGAACAACCAGAATTTGAAGCTAATAAAGAAAAGGGAGAAATAACTAAGAAAGAAATCGTAGAATTACGTAAAGCTTTGACAAAAAATCCTGAATTTGAAGAACAATCAGGTCGTCTTCGCTCATCAGCAGAGTCTTTTGTAAAAGAAGTCTATTCTTCATGGCTTACTTTATACCAGAAACGAAAAAGGCAGAAAGAGGGTAAAGAATACTTTCTCGAAAATATACTCAAAAGTGATGTTGAACTTATAGGTGAAAGTAACTGTGATTTAGAGACAATACGTTCTAAAGCGCAAGAAGTACTTACTCAACCAGAAAAATTTCTAAAACAACTTACTATTAATGATGAGGATGTAAAGCCAACGAAGTCAGCTAGAAAAAGAGTTAACAGAAATAGTAACAATAAAATTACCACTGTAAAACAAAGTGAAGATTCTAGTTATCTAAACAATGTAGATAAAGGTAGCTTAGAAACATTAACTAATATTTTATATAGAATCCATAAACAAACACAGGATATTTTAACGCGGTGTGCAGTAGCTTACCTGATAAAAAATCATAATAAAATTAGTGATTTAGAGGAAGATATTCAAAAACTAAAAAAGCGTCGTAATGACAAAAAATTCGAGATAAAACGTCTAGAGAAGCAAATTCAAGGTAATCGATTACCTAGTGGTAGAGATATAACAGGAGAAAGATATAGTGAAGCATTTGACAACTTAATGAATCAAGTACCTAAAGATAATAAAGAGTGGGAAGATTGGATAGCTAATTTATCGAGGAAAATATCACATTTACCATACCCTATAGATTACTTGTACGGTGATCCAACTTGGTATAAAAACAATAGTGGTGATATTATTATTTACTTTAATGGTTGGAGTGAATATCACTTTAAAATTTGTTGTAATAAACGCCAACGTCATTTTTTTGAACGTTTTCTAGAAGACTACAAAGCTTTTAAAGAAAGCGAGAAAGGTGAAGAAAAACTTTCAGGAAGTTTAATTACACTACGTTCTGCACAGTTGCTATGGCAACAAGGTGAAGGCAAGGGTGAGCCGTGGAAAGTTCATAAATTAGCTCTGCATTGTACCTATGACGCTCGTTTATGGACAGCAGAGGGTACTGAAGAAGTGAGAAAAGAAAAGACTGACAAGGCGCAAAAACGAGTAAGTAAAGCTGAAGAAAATGAAAAGCTAGACAACATTCAACAACTGAATAAAGATAAATCTTCATTATCTCGACTTAATAATTCATTCAACCGTCCTGGTAAACTAATTTATCAAGGTCAATCTAATATAATTGTTGGTATCAGTTTTCATCCTATTGAGTTAGCGACGGTTGCCATAGTTGATATAAATACTAAAAAAGTACTCGCTTGTAATACAGTCAAACAGTTACTAGGCAATGCTTTTCACCTGTTAAGCCGCAGACGGCGGCAACAAGTACATTTAAGTAAAGAGAGAAAAAAAGCTCAAAAAAAAGATTCACCATGTAATACAAGCGAATCGAAACTAGGTGAATACATTGACAAATTACTAGCAAATAGAATAGTAGAAATCGCTAAGTCTTATCAGGCAGGTTGTATTATACTACCTAGATTAAAAGATATGAAGGAAATTCGTACCAGCGCAATTCAAGCTAAAGCTGAGACTAAAATTCCAGGTGATGTAAATGCTCAAAAATTATACGTAAAAGAATATAACCGTCAGATACACAATTGGAGTTATAACAGACTTCAAGAATCCATAAACTCGAAAGCTGCTGAATTGAAAATTAGTATCGAATTTGGTATCCAACCACATTATGGTACTCTGGAAGAACAAGCGAGAGATTTAGCATTTTACGCTTACCAATGCCGAATTAATACTTTTGGTAGATAAAATTTCTACCCAAAGAATGTAATCTTATTGAAATTAAATCGGTGCCGTCATATATGCTCTTTTGAGCCTTAACTGTATGATGCTACAGTATTAACTCCTTTGTGTAGATACTGTGGAATGGGTTAGTTTAACGCTTGGAAAAGCGTATTCTTTCTGACCCTGGTAGCTGCCAACTCTACCTGTGCGATCATCTAAGCGTTTGTTAGTGGTAATTGCTTGGGTAAGGTAATACTGCTGTTAGATGAGAAAGTACTCGCACCGAGACGCATGGGAAGTATAAGGTGTTAGGGTTCCAAACAACCCAGAACCTTTGCTCTTGACATCAAACTCTTTTAGCTTGGTGTTAGGTGCCAGAGCGGCCTGTACTACTGAAATCTTAGATTTTGGTTTTACGAGGAGTGTCATTACCTCTTACTTTACAACAAAGTAAGGGTACGGGTATACCGTCACGGTGGCTACCGAACTACCACCCCCTAATTTTTATTTTTGGCAGATCAAAGCGGGGGCAAAATCCCTGGGGTTCTGCCAAATGTCTAAAACTCTTGTCTGCACTGGGTATTACTGTTTTAGTCATGAATAAAATTTTATTCATTGGCCGTAGAAAATAGGAATTAAAGAAGGCTTGCCAAATTTGCCTTCAAAAGCCATTGTTGGCAAGAGTTTTCATGGGTGCGGTTTCCACAGCCCTCCCGTTAGGTGGTGGGTTGAAAGAGCGTTTCTGCTTGACCCATGCCTCAATCTCAGGTTTCCACAGCCCTCCCGTTAGGTGGTGGGTTGAAAGATGGCTTGATTTTCTGGATATCCAGAATTTACGCTAGGTAGGTTTCCACAGCCCTCCCGTTAGGTGGTGGGTTGAAAGTTAAAATCTGTAAATTATACAGTTGCAAGCGTTCAAAGTTTCCACAGCCCTCCCGTTAGGTGGTGGGTTGAAAGTGGTAGACATTGCACGGGACAAACAGATATCAAGCGTTTCCACAGCCCTCCCGTTAGGTGGTGGGTTGAAAGACTACAAGCATACTACTAAAATCTAGAGAATTGGTGTTTCCACAGCCCTCCCGTTAGGTGGTGGGTTGAAAGTGCAAAAATTACCGATACTGGAGACGGTCTACTTTGTTTCCACAGTCCTCCCGTTAGGTGGTGGGTTGAAAATTCTTATGATTGAAGACACCACTTTAGCGATATAATTTTCTATTAGGGTGGTTTGAAAGGAGTGCTGCGATCGCACATAAAACGCAGCTATTTTATAGTAATGGAGCCTCTGCTTGGGTGAAAACAGCAAAAGAAGAGGTTATACATTTTTGTAACTAGACTGCAAATAAAGTGCTTTAAAGCTATTCTTGCAATTTAAGAGCCTTGGGCTTGCTGTAATAAATTAAATTAGAAAACATATATTTAGCCGAGTTTTACAGGCTGATTTTGGACAATAATTCTTTAAAACTGGTTTCAACTCTGGACAATAATTCTTTAAAACTGATTGAATTGCTGAAAGCCTCGAAAATACGTAACTTATGCCCCTAAACTTGGAAAAAATGGACATTAATTCTTTAAAACTGACAATAATTATTTAATGTACAAATGGAGAATAACGGATTCGAACCGATGGCCTCTGCGGTGCGATCGCAGCACTCTACCAACTGAGCTAATTCCCCTTAGTCGGTGTCAAGTCAAGAGTAATATTACTCATTAACTCAATACACCATCACCATATAGTATTCTAACATTCAGTTATCGATGGTTGAGGCTCTTTTTGGGAATAAGCCTTCTGCACCCGTTCGAGTTCCAAATCACTGAGATAATCAACAGTCCAATTACAGCAGCGCTGGAGCATGTGGAATGGGTAAGTATTCGCTACACCTACAACTTGCATTTGCGCTCGCTTCGCTGCTGCAATCCCGGCTGGTGTATCTTCAATCGCCAGACACTCGTGTGGTTGAAGATTCAATTCGGGATATTCTTGATTCAGACGTTTCACGGCCAGTAAATAACCATCGGGTTCTGGTTTACTGTTGGTGATGTCATCACCCGCAACGATAATTTTAAAATGTTGGGCTAGTTTGGCGCGATTGAGTACCAGTTCTATTTCTTTGCGAATCGCGCCACTGACTAACCCTAATTTCAGATTCCGCGATCGCACCTGAAATATTAAATCTTCTACACCTGGATATAAAGGCAGTTTCTCTATTTTCTCTAATTCCACCACATAGGCTTCTGCTTTGCGGTACAACAACTGAGTTAAATACTTTTCATCGCCTACTCTACCACGATTAGCAAGTAGTTGCCCAAAACAAGCGCGATCTGTGCGTCCAAGAGAAGCTTGACGCTCACTCACCTTTTGGGGTTGGAGATTTTCTTGAATGAGAATTTCATCGATCAGTTGCAGGTGGATTGGCTCATCGTTGATAATGACACCATTAAAATCAAAGAGAACTGCCTTTAAACTCATGCCGTTATGCCAAATGCTGGAGAACCAAGTCCCTCCAAATCATTATTATCTACTGATGTGGGAGTATAATGACGAACATTTTCAGTTGCGATCGGTTTTATGCCGCTAGTTACCTGATTTATCCACCATACATCTTGCGATCGCACCGCTTCAAATCCGGCTGCACCCATATTCGCTTCTGTACTACTAGCAGCATACTCACGAATATATGGCTCCTCAAAAACGTCATTGAGCCATTCTAACTGACGCAGAGTCTTCTGATTTCCATCTAGAATTAATACTTGTCCTCCAGTTACCAGCAACCGGAAGCTTTCTCGTAAAATTGCTAGAGACACCGCATCTGGTGTTTCGTGGAATAGCAAAGAAGCTGTTACTAAGTCAAATGTTGCATCCCTCAAACCAGTTTTTTCAGCATTTCCGTGTCGCCAGACTATCTCCAAGCCAGCATTTCTAGCTTTATCTTCCGCCCTTACCAGCATATAAGGTGATAAATCCAAACCAATTACTTCCGCTTCGGGGAAAGCCTGCTTTAACATTAAAGTAGTGGAACCAGTACCGCAACCTAAATCGAGTATGCGTCGTGGTTTTACCTGGACGGCATCAACTAAAGCTTGACGGACAATACCTTCATTAGGCGGTAGAACGTATTGAGTAACCGGATCGTAAGTAACTGCTGCATCGTAAGTGAGATATCCGCCAGTAATACCGTGAAAGTTTTGACTGCTGTAGTACGACGGAATTATGACATCATCTCGTCGATAGCGATCGCACTCTTTCTCCCAGTCAATACTATCAGCGTAACGCCGTAACCCATCTTCATCAATCAAAAGACGCACTACAGGGGATAAAAAACGTTCCCAGATTGTATCTTGACGCACTGCCATATTGTGTCGGAACTTTAAGGAATTATTTAAACACAGTGATTTTCTTTACAAATTTTAATACATTGGGAAAACATTTGCTTTCTCCCTGTGGTGATAGATTGACGATTGTAATCTTTTTTATTACATTTATAATACAAAACGTAACTCCTAAAAGTAAGTTCTTCAGCTTCACGAAAATTCAGGGAGCCAAATGAAAGACAATACAACATATAAATTGCTACAACTAACAAGGTAATGGGTTATATGTCATACCGATAAGTGTCACTGCCCTATACCAAATCCAAAATCTAAAATTTAAAATCCAAAATAGAAAAAATTATGCCCTACGAAAAATTAGAAATTACCACACCAGCACCCGTCTTATCTTGGGCAAATCACTCTTTGGGCCCAGAAGAAACCAAGATGGCCAAGAATGTGGCATCATTACCATTTGTATTTAAGCACGTGGCATTAATGCCAGACGTTCACTTAGGAAAAGGTGCTTTAGTGGGTTCTGTAATTGCAACCAAAGAGGCAATTATTCCAGCTGCTGTCGGTGTGGATATTGGTTGCGGTATGAGCGCGATCAAAACAGCATTTACCGCCGAACAACTAGAAGGTAAACTAAAGAAAATCCGCCTGGATATTGAAGCAGCAATTCCGACTGGATTCAACGAAAATAAAGACGTTGAAAAATCTGTTAGCAATTGGCAACACTGGGATGATTTTAAAGACTTGCATCGCGGCGTGCAAGACCTACAAGGTAAAGCGATGAAACAGATGGGTTCTCTGGGTGGAGGAAATCACTTTATTGAAGTGTGCCTTGATACAGAGAATCAAGTTTGGCTGATGCTGCATTCTGGTTCGCGTAACATTGGCAATAAACTCGCCCAGTGTCATATTCACACAGCCAGAGAATTAGCAAAAATGGCAGGTAATAAATTGCCTGATCCCGATTTGGCTCACTTTGTCGCTGGAACGCCAGAATTTAAAGCATACTGGCACGATTTGCAATGGTCACAAAACTATGCGCGTGTCAACCGCGATGTGATGATGGCGCGTTTTAAGCATATTGTCGAGAAGCATTTAGCAGGTGGGAAAGCAACTAAACCTTTATTGCAGGTTAATTGTCATCATAATTACGCCGAAAAAGAAGTGCATTTTGACGAGGATGTATACGTTACTCGTAAGGGTGCAGTCCGCGCCCAGACTGAAGATTATGGGATTATTCCTGGTTCGATGGGGGCAAAGTCTTTCATTGTTAAGGGTAAAGGTAATGCCCACAGCTTCTGTTCTTGCTCTCACGGTGCAGGGCGTTTGATGTCTAGAAATAAGGCAAAAAATGTCTATACACTTGATGATTTAATAGAGCAAACAAATGGCGTAGAATGCCGCAAAGATGAGGGTGTGTTAGATGAGATTCCTGGTGCTTATAAGCCGATAGAGCAAGTTATGGCAAATCAAGCGGATTTGGTTGAGGTTGTAGCGACTCTCAAGCAAGTTCTTTGTGTGAAGGGATAAGTTTGTCGGGTGGGTAATGCCCACCTTTTTTATTTTTTTAAACGCAAAGGGACGCTGAGGTAAGCGCAGAGGTACGCTGAGGAAGAAATGATTGTTTTAAGTGCGACTGAACAAATAGAGCTATCAGAGAGGGCTAGCGAAAATAAATTAATAGTGTAATTTTGTCACGCATTAGATTACCATCTTTTTTGTAGTAGCTCATAAGTGAGTAGGCAACATGAAATCTGAACAACTCTCAGCCATTCATGTGGCAAGCGGAAATCTTGTGCCGATGAGCAGCAAACCTCCTATTTTATCAAGCACTAATGGCTGGAACGGGATTGTGCTTGAACAGCATTATTTACCCGCATTTGAATGTCCAGAGCTTTGTTTACAGCAGCACAGCATTAATATTTGGCTTGGTAATTCATGTCAAATAGACTGGCGGCTAGCAGGTGGAAGGTTACATAGTACGCAGATGAGGAGAGGTTTGGTTAATGTCACTCCAAAGGGGATTCCGACTCAAGCACGTTGGCACCAGGAAATAAAATTTCTCCTAATTTCTTTTGATTCCAGTCTATTTAAGAGAATAGCAGATGAGCTGATTGTTGAGAGCTATCGCACTATTGAAATTATCCCACAGCGCGGAGTCTGCGATCGCCAAATTCTTCATCTGGGAATGGCACTCAAAGCAGAGCTTGAAGCCGGATGTCCATCTGGTAAACTATATGGTGAATCAGTTGCTACTGCTCTAGCAGCCCATCTCCTCAAGACTTATTCTGGAACACAGCAACTAATTGCATTTGAGGTTAATCTTTCCAAGCGTCAATTACGGGAGGTAATTGATTATATTTATGACAACATAGCACTAGAATTAACGCTGGTAGAATTGGCTAGTCTAGTGAATATGAATTCTTATTCATTCTGTCGTTGGTTTAAACGTTTAATGGGTCTTTCTCCACATCAATACGTTATTCAATGCCGGATTGAGCGAGCTAAATTCTTACTCACTTATACTCAATTATCTCTTCTCGAAATTGCACTTCAAGTTGGCTGTTCTAGCCAAAGTAACTTTACCACCCTTTTTCGGAAGCATATAGGAATCACACCCAAAGCATATAGAGAAATGATATAAATTTTAGGATTTTGCAAGATTTAAACATTTTGAAAGCAAGTTTTCAGAAGACAGAAGTTTCACTCACAATTTATTCTCATAATTGTCCAGTTAAAATTGAGAATATCATGCAAAATAGCCAATACGAACAACAGTATAAGAAAAGAGTAATTGATTTCTTCGATAGCAGAACTAGCTATGACAACGATTATACAATTCATCGTGCTCTGCCTCTACTAGATTTAGTTCAACTGCAAAAGGGACAAAAAGTATTGGATATGGCAACTGGCACAGGTATCATTGCCATTGCTATTTCACAAATTATTGGTTCCGAAGGAAAAGTCACTGGAGTAGATTTTTCTTCAGTGATGCTAGCTCAAGCACAACAGAAAATTGATGAATTAGGTTTACAAAATATCGAGCTTATTGAAGCCGACGCTGAGTATATCAACTTCAATGATGAGAGTTTCGATGTTATTTTTTGCTCTACAGCAATAGTTTATTTTAAAGATATTCCTGCTGCTCTACGTAAATGGTATCGTTTTCTAAAGCCAGGGGGAACTGTGGGTTTTTCTTGTTGCTCTGAGGAATCTTGTGGAGCGCCACTTATAATCGAAATCTGTGACAAACATGGCATTTCGCTGACAAGCATCAATGAGCCAACAGGTACACCCGAAAAATGCCATCATCTGCTTGCAGAAGCTGGTTTTCAAAATATTGAAGTGAAGACCCAACAACTAGGTTTCTACCGCAATTTAGAGCAAGCTAAAGAATGGAATGGTGGATGGTTTCATCCTAGAGAAAACCCCTTGTTACAGGTTTCATCAGAGCAAATGGCACAATTAAAAGCAGAATATAGTCAAAAAACTGAAGCAGAAGCAACTGAACAAGGAGCTTGGTACGAAAATTTGACTTTTTTTGTAACTGGTAAAAAGCTTTAAAGCAAACTCTAACTTTCTATTGTATTAAGCCAATTCATCAAATCAGCCTCACTGGCGAAATCTAGTAATACTTCACCCAAGTTTTCTAATTGAGCTAAGGACAACTCTTGCAACCGAGATTGTAACTGAGAATTAATTGAACCAAGCCGACGAGTTAATAGACGCATCACTAGCCTTAGTTCTGATTGTCTTCCTTGTTCAATACCTTGTTCAATACCTTGTTCAATACCTTGTTCAATACCTTGTTCAATGCCTCGTTGTCTCCCTTCTTGAAGTCCTTCTTCGAGAATTTCTTGATAAATGGCAGATTCTCTCATATCTTCTCTCCTCAAAAACTGACGAATTAGTTCTGGCTCGAATACCAACCCTGCTAGAAGTTGGGTACATACCGAGATACTCTGTTTGGTGGCTTCTTCTTCAATCATACTCACCTGAACTGCTACCTGTTGAAGTAGACTTTGAGGAGAATCCGTTCGCGCCAAAGTTGCCAGAGGTAATAAACCAGGAGATAACAATAAAGGTTCTGGTTCTTGTTCCCAAATTCGGATGACGCGGTAACGGTGGCTAGTATTGTGGGCAGTAAATTGATCTACAAAGACAGCTTCTGAAGTTGTCGGTTTAAGAAAAATCACTATCTGCTCGATATCGCAATTGTATTGTCGATATAGCCGCACCCAATAGTCCAACATCCGCAGTGGTAAGGGTGGAGTGGATGCTGGTAAGGTTTGAAACTCTAAATGCAGTATTTGATTGGCAGTTTGCAAAAAGGTTACAGAATCGGCACGGATTGGTTCTTGATTTAATTCTGTTTTGAGAATCTGGATATCCGTTGCTTCAGATGCGAGTAAGTAGCGGATAAAATCTTCTGGATACTCCTCAACTAGATATTTTAGGGTGTTGTCGTATGTCACTTTGATATCACTTTGAACATGAACTCATGTAGAGACGTGATATCGCCACATAGTTTGTCCATAAAAAATTTAAATTTAGGTATTGTTTATTGTTAGCGCTACTCTACGAAAAACTGCTGCTCGCTGATAGCGCTAACATTTAAATTTGGTGTTTTTTCAAAATTACAGTGTCAAAGACTGAGGATTTGTCTCAATCAATTTTGCTAAATCTTGCAAGAACGCCGCAGCATGGGCACCGTAAATAATGCGATGGTCAGAAGTAATATTGACTTGCATTTGTTGCCGCACGCCAAATAAACCGTCGGGTGTTGCTACTACTTGCGGACGGGATGCCCCGATCGCTAAAATTGAGCCTTGTCCAGGTGGCAAAATCGCATCAAATTTATCTACGCCAAACATCCCCAAATTGGACAGGGTGAAAGTACCACTGTTATATTCTTGGGGCTGTAGTTGTTTTGTCCTGGCACGTTCTACCAAAGACTTCCAAGTACGCGATAGAGAATAAATATCCACTGTGTCTGCATTTTGCAGCACAGGTGTAATTAATCCGCCATCATCCATCGCCACTGCTACAGAAATGTTGATATCAGAATGATAAACAATACCCTGCTCTGAGTAGCTAGCATTTAACAATGGGTGTTTTTGCAATGTCACTGCTACAGCTTTCGCTAGTAGCGCTGTCATTGTCACACCTTTGGATTTAATTTGTTTATAAAGTTTGTCTAATCCATCGGTGGTAATTGTATAACCTACACGGAAGACGGGCACGGATATGGTGGCTACCATGTTCCGCACTACGGCATTTTGGAAGGTAGTTAAAGGTACGGTTTGACCAGGAACAGCCGCTACCACGGGTGCGGGTGCTGGTGTCCGAGGTGCTGGGGGTGCAACTGGGGCGCTGGTTGGTACAGGTGCAGCTGGGGCAACTGGGGCAGGTGCAGGTTGCTTGCCTTTATTAGACAATGCTTCTACATCTTCGGCGACAATGCGTCCGTGGGGGCCACTACCTTGGAGTGTAGTCAAATCAACTTTGAGTTCTTTGGCTAACTTACGGGCACGAGGTGAAGCTACAAGCCTTCCTTCTTTGTGGTTAGAACCGTTTTGAGACGCTAAGGCAGGTGTGGCGACTGAGGCTGTGGCGGCAACTGGTTCAGGGGAAGAGGTAGGAGTAGCAGCCGCGCCACCAGAATTAGCCTGAGATTTCGCCTGTTCAATTTCAGCTTCCGTTTCGGCGATAAAGGCGATCGCAGATCCTACCGGGGCAGTTTCACCAGCTTCAACTATGATATGGGCAAGAAATCCTTCATAGAAGGTTTCTACATCCATATCTGCCTTATCTGACTCTACAACCACCACTGTTTCGCCTTTTTCCACTTTGTCCCCTGGCGATTTCACCCAGGAGACGATTTTGCCTTCCGTCATGGTGGAACTCAGCGCCGGCATAAATACTTCGTGAATGCTCATAGGGTGGTTTGGAAATCAATGGTTTATGGACTTTAACAGTTTTTATCAGATCGAATTGTATCTTGGTGGGAGAGTTTTAGACTGTTTATATTTTAGGTTGGGCATGGGGCATGGGGCATTGGGGAGCCACTGCGGTCTTGGGGTCTCCCCCTTCGGGTTCGCGAGTTCCTCTTTGTTGAAACAACAAGACCGGACTCGCTCACCAAGTGGAGCAAGTGGCGTCATTGGGCATGGGGCATTGGTTATTCACTAATAACTCTAGGAACCTAAATATAGCTTAGAGGTCTATAGGACTTGTATTTGATTTTTGAAAAAACTTAGTATACATCTGTTCCCTGTTCCCTTGCTATTTAATATTTCTCATAACCACTACTTAAGATACACGAGCTTCTCACGGATAGAGGATATGGGATGTAGTTCAATCTAGAATTCAAAATTGGTAATAAACCTATTTGAAATTCCTGTTTACTTTTATGTCGGCAAAGCTGAAATTCTTTTTGATTGTGATATTAGGTATCTCTGCTACGGTTGGTGCTGGAGTTTATATTATCCAGCACCAGCAATCTGCACCGATTGTTGAGACTAGTGATGGGCAAACCCAGCAGGTGGGAGCAATACATCAGTCTCAGGAAGTTGCAGCCTTCTCAGAGCGTTCCGATTATCAAACTATACCTTTAGAAAAACTTAACTCATCTCTCCAAGGCAGTAATCCTACTACCCTTGCCCTGAATGCCTTTGAGGAGATAGCAGTGGGAGGATCGCAAAAGATAGAGGTAGTTTATCCCCAACCAAATCAGGCGTTAGTGACGATTACGCAAATCAAGCGGGGTAATAATTCAGTTGGGACAGTTAAATATCGAGCAGAGATGACAACCTTTGGGCGATCGCTTTTTATTAGTTCACCTCCAGTGTGGCAAATCGTTTGGGCTGGCTCCCAGGTGGAATGTTGGGCTGGGAGCCGTCACACTAAGTTAAATCACATCTGTCATTAGTCATTGGTCACTTGTACTGAGCGTAGTCGAAGTATTGTATTGGTCACAAAACAAATGACAACGGACAAATGACAAATGACAAATGACAAATTTAAATGTCGCCGCGAATTTCTTCTACAACGCCATCGCGCAGAACGATTTCGACTTGCATTTTGCTAATCAGGTTATCACCGATTTCTACTCGGAAAAAGCCTTCCATTTGGAATTGGTTGACTTCCTGATCTTGCTGGAGAAATTGCACTTGCTGGAGGTTTTGCAGCAACTGATTTTTTTGCTCCAAAAATTCACTTTTCTTTTGATTGACTTGGAGTTGGATATTGTCAATTTGTTGGAGGGTCTGGGGGCCAGGTGGTTGCAGACTCTGCTTTTGAATTGCCGCGATCGCTCTTTGTCCTTCAACGTCTAGCTGTTGCAGTTGCTGGTCGAGTTGATTAATTTGCGCTTGCAGCTGCTGTTGTACTTCCTCTTTCCACAGGGGAGTCACAATAACTTTGACGTTAACGACGCGTTTCAGAAGCAAATTAGATTTGGAGACATCCATAAATATTTCACGTTCACTCTTTACAGTTAGCAGGTGGAATGATCAGGCAAACATGCCGTCAATAATATCGCGATAGCGTTCCGTGACGACATGTCGGCGAACTTTTAGTGTTTGTGTCATCAAGCCATTTTCAATAGAAAACGGTTCCAGGATGAGTTTAAACGTTCCGATGCGGTCATCCGGTCGATAGCCTGGACGATTTTGGACTTCCCGATTCAATTCTTGGCGAAATAAATCCTGGATCATTCTACTCTCCAAGTCAATTTTTTGACTATCTGAGGAAGTCATCCGATCGCCCAGCGTATCCAGCGTTAGATTCTGACTTGCTGCCCATTTTTCTAAGGCTTCGACATTGGGGACAATTAAGGCTCCCAGGCTGCGCCGATCTTGACCGATGAGCATAATTTGATCGATGTATGGCGATCGCAAACACGCATCTTCGATCGGCTGTGGCTCGATGTTTTCCCCGTTAGTCAATACAATCGTATCCTTAGACCTGCCAGTCAGCACTAAGTCGTCTTGTGGTGTCAGCCAACCCAAATCGCCGCTATCAAACCAACCTTCCGCGTCAATTGCTTTCGCTGTCGCTTCGGGGTTTTGATAATAGCCTTGCATAATCTGCGGGCCTCTCAACAATACTAAGCCTCGCTTCTCTATTGGTAAAGGCGCTTTTGTCTCCGGATCGACGATTTTAGCTTCTGTAGCCGGGAGTGGTAGCCCTGATGCGCCAATCAAATTCCGCCAAGGACGCCGTACATGGGTGACAGGAGAAGTTTCTGTCAAGCCATAGCCTTGTAAAATCTGGACGCCAATAATTTCAAAGAAATTATCTATGTGTCTGGGAAGCGCACCGCCGCCGCTAATCATCTGCTTAACTTGTCCTCCTGTGGCTTCCCGAACTTTGGCGTAAACCAGTCGTTCTCCCAAGGCATGGAGGGGTAATAAAGCTGATGCTTGGATCTTAGCTGTTAATCGTTCGGCGGCTGAAGCATGAAGATTATTTAAATCCAATCCCTGAGCAGTTCGCTGGGCTTTGATATATTTGTCGCTAATGCCCAATAAAAATTTAATTAGGCGTTGCTTATTTGCTGGTTGTTCGCGGAACTGCTTTTGCACTCCTTCATAAATCGACTCCCACAGGCGGGGTACACCGACCATGTAATTGGGTTTAAATTGTCTCAAATCCCCTTTTACGGAGCGCAAGTTGGTATAAACTTGCGTACAACCTTGAGATAGTAGGTAATATTCAACAGTTCGTTCATAACTGTGCCACGAAGGTAGAATACTGAGAACGATATCGCCGGAATTTGGTTGCAATACTGTGCCAAAACTGATTACTTGGTGCATCAAGTTACTATAAGACAGCATTACACCCTTGGGTTTACCCGTAGTGCCAGAGGTATAAATTAGGGTTGCCAGAGCGTCACGATTTTGCTTGACTGGCACAAAATTATGATTTTTCCCGATTTCGAGAAACTGCGAAAAGTTGAGTACCTTTAGGGTTTCGTCTGTTGGTGGTGCTTCATCGGAGAGTAAGATTACCACTTGAATTGGTAAATCTTTGAGGCGATCTTGGAGTTTTTTAAGTGTTTTTAAATCTTCAACGACGATCGCTATACTGCCGCTATTGGCGATAATAAACAACAGTTCTTCTTTTTCCGCTTGAGAACTACGCACCGCATCAACGCCTCCAGCAGTCATGATGCCTTGATCGGCAATGAACCAGCGAGGACTGTTGTCAGAAATTAAGGAAATGCGATCGCCTACCTTTACTCCTAACGCTTGTAACCCAGCAGCAAATAATTGCATTTTCTCTACCAACTGGGTATAAGTAATCGCTACTTCTGGTTTAGCATGAGGATTGCGGAGGGCGACAACATCACCAAATCTTTGAGCTGCCAAAGGCCAAATTTCTGGTAGCGATTCCACATTTGTGTAATCTACCAACCGCTTTAATGCCTCACGTTCTCGCTCGCTGATGTTAGATAAAAAAGAAGACGCGGTTTGGGTTGTTGACATAACACCTTACTTAAAGATTTTAAACTGATTATTTTCCAGCTTATTTTGTTATTTTGCTACAATAACCATCCTTATTATCCACATTCCCTTCTGTGTATGATAATTCCAGGAATTCCACGTTTATATTTACAAAAATTTATGTTAAAGTTAATTTACATAGAGTGCAAGCAATGATTGTGTTTGCATCTAAGAACAGCGATCACCTATATTTCACAGGAGATGATTACCTATGAATTTTATCGACGGCATAATACTAACGTTGCTCAATATTGTTGCTTGCATAGCGTTACCGAAGATTTTAGCTATCCTTTTGGCTGATAAAACCAAACTTACTGAAACATTGGCGAATGGTTCCAAATTACAAGCAGCCAAAATTCCACTTACAAGTTTCCCTTATTGTACAGCTTACCAATTGACAGGTAGCCAATACTGCAAATTCAGCCCTGATTTTTGCGCTAACTGTTCTCCAAATTGATAGACTATTCGCGAGGAATTTTTCCTTGGTACTTCCGAAAACCAGCAATTCAATTAATTCTTCAACACATATTCATTCTCATTTCGACAGCTTGAAATCCCCGACTTCTTGAAAAAGTCGGGGATATTTTTGTTCGTAACTCCTGCAAGGATTCCTAAACTTCGTCCATAGCATCCAGCACTAGCCGGACATGGCATGAGTCGATAATCATAAGGCGCGCATCGATCGAATGTATTAGGATTTTCAGGCTTTACATAGCGTTACTACGAGAAAGTTTAATTAAATTTACATTGTGTAATATAGGTTCTATTATTCTTGCCTACTTAGTTAGATTCAAGCAATTTTCTCGCTAAGTCAGTATAATTACTAATTGAACTAAAGCTACATATATAACTAATATAACAATTATTAAATCTATTACATGACAGTCAAGCAGCCTGTAATGCCCAAGCAGCAGGAAGTTGGTCGGTTTATTTAGAAACTTCACAAATTTCTATAAGGCTATCAAGTCAAAGATGCTGGGTAAATCAGTTTGTAGTCAAGACCTTAGTCCTGTGTTAATCACTTAAGTGTTTACTACGTAGCAGGCAAAGTTAGCTTAATGGATTACTAGAGTTGATGTTATTAATTCTGATAGATAAGGACTACGAGATCCTCGACTTCTGGAATAAGTCGGGGATTTCGCAACCCCGCAAAATTAATGAGACAGATTCTAGTCAGCTGTCAATCAATAAATGATGGGTGGGGAGAGTATTGGCAAAAGCTGAATGAAATGGGAGAAAGTAATGAATTGTTGGAGAAGTATTTAACGAGTTAACCATCAAATGTGAATAAGATTACAAAATTTTCTGCCAACTCTTTTGATGGTCAACACATTAAACTATTAGTTTCAAATCACAGGTTTCACTATGAATCAGAAACAGATCGCAGAGTTTTCTCTCAAAGATGGCACGAAGTTTTTAGCTGAAGTTGATGAACCAGAAAATAGCAATGCTCTTGTACGTGTTGCTAGACCAGATACAGGGCAAATGGTAGTTGAAGCTAAAAAGAAATTTGAAGATGTATTAGATCAAATACAACCTGTCGCTTCAGCAATTATCACCAAACTGAGTCAGCTTAATACACCTGCCAATGAGGTAGAGGTTAAGTTTGGGATTAAATTAAATGCGGCGGCGGGTGCAATTTTTACCTCTGTAAGTGGTGAAGCTAACTACGAAATTACCTTGAAATGGAAGCAAGACAAGGCATAGTATGGTAGCGAATACAGATAATTATATTCAAACTTTTAGGTCAGCGATCGCCCGGATTTTTCATGCCAATGGTGCGGTAGTTGGTGTAGGTTTTTTAGTCTCTGGACGAACTCGAAATTACATCCTGACGTGCGCTCATGTTGTTACCTCAGCCCTATCTTTACCAGAGGATATAGTTGAAGCTCCTAATAATGATATTTATTTAGATTTCCCCCTAATTGCATCAGGACAACAACTAAAAGCTAAAGTTGTTTTTTGGCAACCTGTCGTTAGCAATGCATCAACCTCTGAGCCTGAAGATATTGCCGGGTTACAAATAGAAGAGCAGTTGCCTAAAGAAACTCAAGCTATCCAACTAATAAGAGCTAACAATATTTGGCAGCATCCTTTCCGCATATTCGGTTTTCCTAACGGACATAATGATGGCGTTTGGGCCACAGGCGTGTTGCGAGATGGCCAAGGAAAGGGATGGGTGCAACTGGAAGATAGTAAAGTCACCGGCTACAGAATAGAACCGGGTTTTAGTGGTGCGCCGATATGGGATGAAACTCTTGTAGGAGTGGTTGGGATGGCAGTAGCGGCAGAGAAGCGGCGAGAAGATATCAAAACTGCTTTCATGATTCCTGCGGATGTATTGATTGAAGCATGGGATGAAATCGGCTTGTCTATTTCATCTCGTGCGCATATCCAGAATATTCCTAGTAGAGTTCAACAACTCAAAATCAAAACTTTGCAACAACGCTTTGACGTTCTAAGTAGTGATTATGAGGCGGCTTACAATCAACTCAACTATACACTTAGTGCGAGCGATCGCAATATCATCCAACGCCAAATTGATAATATCTTACAAGAACTAGAGCGAGTAGAAAGCGAACTTAATACCATAAACCATTAATTTAATACCTAAATAAAATGAAAAGCTCTGTAGATTTACGAAAAAACTATCTAGAACAGTTAATAGCCAATTTAAAAACTGAGATTGAAAGTCTTAGTAATCAAATAGGGTGGATGCTTAATGAGGTAGATAAAAGTAAATTACAAAGACAACTTAAAGAAAAATTCGATGAAATAGAAAAAGCTGAATCAGAATTAAACCAGCTCAATCAACAATCTCTAGAGCTTGAGCCGGATAAAATACCATTTACTAATCGCGATGCTGCAATTAATGAAATTACAGCAATTAATTCTCCTCCTTATCGTCTGGTGACAGCACCTGAAGGTTATGGAAAAACAGAATTTCTCAAACAAATACTGGGACGGTTTCAAGAATTGCAATGGTGTTGTGCTTACGCTCCCATCTCTGGTTTTGAAACTATTGAAAACTTAGAAAACCGATTAGCAAATTCTCTGCAACTTAAGCTTCTGGAAGGACATGATTTAAGTTGGGGAGAACGTTTAGGTTCACTATTGCATAGAAATTGGGCTAAATGGCAATCACAGGGCAAAAAAGGTATTGTGCTGCTAATCGATCTGGATGGATGTGCCCCACAAAAGCAACGTTTAAATGAACTTTTTAATGACTTTAAAGAATTTGCCTGGAGAATTGAAAAATGTTTAAAAGAATTACAGTTTTTTAAAGATAATTCGCGGAGACTTCGAGTTGTGATAGCAGCTCGTTGTTTGATCGATCTTCCATTAGATCGGACTTTTCCTAAACTAATACTCTCTCCTTTTAACTGGGAAGTAATTCAGGATACAGCAACAAAATATCTCAAGCCTATAGAGATGACTTCTGAAAGTCTTGCTTTACTAGCAGGACACTTATTGTATTTAACTGGTGGACATCCAGGGGGAATCGCTGAAGCACTAAAAGTTTATCGAGATGGTTGTTACACAGTTAGCTGGCTTTTAAACAGTTATGGAAACCAATTATGGGAAAAAAACCTCAAAAAGTGTAGAGATCAGATTAAAGAAAGCTTGACAAAAGAAAATAATCATCTATACGAATCTATTGAAAAATTGAGTATATTTCCTATACTCAATGGAACTTGGATATTAAAGGAAGCTGTTCGGAGATTTAAGTTACCTTTCAGTGACGATAGTTTTAAATTAAATGCTGAACTGACAAAGACATCTATTTTTACTCGTGATAAAACGATTATTAAAGATGGGATGACACGGCGGCTGTTAGTTATTGGTCTGCTCCGAGAAACCTCGCCTGATGACTTTCAAGAACTTTGCACTGAAGCGGCTCAAATCTGTTGGGAATATATTCACGAACTGAAATCAAAGAATAATTCTGCTGTTGCGGGTACTTGGTCTATGCAATATTTTTTTCAAAGTCTTCAGAAACACGCTGGATTCATCAATTATGGCCCAAATAGTCTGGCTTATCGACAAGAACTCCGTAATGATTTCTTTGATAAAACCGTTGAGGAAACTCTGGGAATATTTCGCAATACAGATCGAGAGCAATTTCATGAATTTATTTATACCCTTAAATCTGAAGTAGAAAATGACTGGGAATTTCAGTTTCTTGTCAATTACTATCTACACAATGATGAATATAATGACGCACCCTATCGAGATTTAATTCAAAAGCTTGATGAAGCCATTCAAAATAACTAACAATTAAATAGGAGTCTATTATGTCTGAACTAAATAAATTAGAGTTTGTTGGTCGTGCAGAACATCTAAATCGAATTATTTCCCTTGTTCAGGAATCTAATAAACTGCGTGTAGTTTTAGTAGAGGGTAGAGGTGGAATTGGCAAAACTTGGTTGCTTCATGCATTAAAATCTCGTCTAAACCAAGTTCAAATTGGCACAAGTGAAATTATTGATTGCGATATCCCTGTTTTTAATGATGCAGAAGATTTATACACTGAAATCGCCAAACAATTATACGACCATACATATAAAGAATGGTTGCTGCGGTTACGACAACTGCGAGAAGATGAAAACCGCCTCAGTCAAAGTGCATACGAACAAGAACGCAGACAACTTGAAAAGTTCTTGGTCGATGAAATTAATCGCAAATCCAGCCAACAGAGACTAGTCTTTCTAATTGATACGGTTGAAAAGTTAGGACAAGCAGATGTCAGAGAGCAAGTTTGGGAGTGTATTGGCAATTTATGCCATCAACTAGAGAATGCCGTATTTATTTTAGCAGGTCGTCCTAATATTGCTCATCAAATTTTAGAAAAATCATTCAAAGAAGAAGAATTAACTTATTTAGAATTAAATGAATTTACTCATGAGGATGTACAAACATACATTCGTTGCAAGGAGGAACAACTTCACTTTACTCTCGGACAAGAATTGGTTAAAAAGATCATAGTTCTTTCTGGTGGTAGCCCGATCATGATTGAATTTGGAGTAGAGTATGCTTATCGGGAAGTCATACCAGATTGGTTAGAAAGTGAAAATATAGAAACTATTCCCAGCAGGTTAGAAAAAACTGGTGGATTTGAAGCTGAGATGGTTCGACATATTACACAGCTTCGGACATCAATGGATCGGCTAACTCTGTTACTTTCACGTATCTACCCATTAGATAGCTGTGATATTGCTAATTTATTAGAACTATCTACAGAAGATGCTCAAAGATTATTTCTTGATGCACAAAGCTACTTTTTTATAAAACCAGTAATCGGTGGTTCTCAAATATCATTACATGATATTGTGCGAGACTTAGTTGAAAAATATGTATGGGCAGATATTGACCCCGATTTGGAATGGAGAAAACGAGATAGTCGGATTGCTGCTAAATATTTTGAGCAAAAAGATTATGATTTAGGGCCACAAAAAAGGATATTGGAGGTTCAACGTTATTGTGATGATTCTCATCAAGTTGCTAGTATCGAGTTTCTGATTGAAGAAGTTAAGCAACGGCGAGAATTCAATACTACGCGATGGCTCTGGAATGCTTTATATGCCGATCCGATAACAGGCTTTGAAACTTGGCACGAAGTTACTGATAGGATACGCCGCCAATCCAAAAAATTTGGCTTTGTAAATCAATTGTTGGCAATTGCCAAACAGTTTGAAACAGAAATAAATCCCGATCAAAAATTTAAAATGATTATTTTTGAATCAAAGATTGTTCATGCTCTTAAAGATAAGAGTACAAAAGAAAATGAACTAGTAAAGTTGGAGGGAATGCTATCCGATCAATCTTCTAATTCTTCTCATCAAGCGGATATTTACAATGTCTTGGGAATGCTAAATACCAAGTTACACCTTTATGAAGAAGCTTTAAAATATCAGCAAGAGTGTTTATCCCTAGTTCAAGGCAAAAAGCTATCATACGCTATTCCTGCTGTAGCTAACCTAGTTGGTTATCTGCATAGACAACTCAACAACTTTCAGGAAGCTGAGAAATATTACAAACTAGGTTGGGAGGCTGCTATGGAAATTGATACTCCTGACAAAGGTTTAACTCAAGTTATGGCTAGCATTCAGAATAATTTGGGATTTTTATACGGACAACAAAAAGATTATGTCAAGGCTGAACAATGTTTTAAAGCTGCTATTGATATGTGGTCGAGTGTTGAGAGCGAACGCGAAATAGCCAACGCCGAAATTGCCTCTGCTACTATTTTGGTAGATAATGGTAATTATGTTAAAGCGAAACAACTACTTGAACGAGCATTAAGCCGTTGTGACAATGAAGAAAACGATAATCAAATACTGTGTAGGGCATACTTTCAGTTAGGCTTAAATCAGTGGTTTAGTGCTGAGGTAATAAATGAAGCTGTTTGGGATGTGACACAGGTGCAGTGGGATCTCAATGTGCTAAGTCTTGCTCAAAATGCTTTAGAAAAAAGCCTAAAACTCGCAGAGAAATATGGACTTGAAGAGGAATTACCTGGAATTTTGCACCAAATTGCTAGTGTATATTGGCATCTTGGGTTTCAAACAGGCGATCGCACGCTACAAGACCAAGCTTTAAAACTCAACGATCGCTCTTATCAGACTAGTTTAGAGTACAATGACATGCGGTATGCCATCGATAGCCTGGTAGGTAAAGCAGAGTTTGATTATTATGCAAAAGCCTACGAGCATATTTCCGATTATGCACAAGAACTTAGCGATCGCTTTCAATCATATCAAAATATCCACACACTATACTTTGGCCGCATGTTACGCATAGAAGGTGATGTTGCATTTCAACAAGCTAACTACAATTTTGCTTTTAGTAAATATGCTCAAGGAATACCCCAAATCTTTCAACATGGAGGTTTCGGCCCGTATTCGATTAAACATGAGCTAAATCTGCTCCAAAAGAAAATTGAACGATTGCCTATAGAACTTTCTAAAACTCTGATTCAGCAACTAAAATCTCAGTGGAAAGATCATAAAACTCTCAAGGAATGGTGCGATCAACAAATGTTTTTGACCAGAATACGTGCCACAAAACAGCCATCTTCTCATGCTTAGTAAAAAAATTGATCGACCCCAAATTTTAGTTTCTCTTAATTCTACCTACGTACCAACTGGGCAATGCGATTGTGATGGAGGAGATTGTGCCTGTGACTTATCCCCTTTAACAGAATTAAGCTCAAATATCCGATTACCTCTGGGGATGTTGGACACAGAATTTGTGAGAGTTCCTAACTCGCAGATGATGAATTTAGATGATACTTATTCTATCTGTTTTGGTACTTATCATCAAGTAGCAGTTCTGAATCAATCAGCGATATTTTTACTTGAAAAATTTACAAATCCTCATAAATTAGATGAGATTGCAATAGAGTATTCTGAGATTGACCCAATAGACTTACAGACAGCTATTCAAGAACTATACCAAGCACGTTTAATAGCACCCAATAATTATTCATCATTTGACTTAAATGAAATACCAGAGACTTTAACAGCATGGTTGCATATCACCGATCGCTGTAATTTAAGATGTGACTATTGCTATCTTCCGCACGAAGCAAAAGATATGTCAATCGATATAGGTAAAGCAGCTATTGAATCTACATTTCGCTCTGCAACCTTAAATAATTACCGCCGCGTCAAACTGAAATATGCAGGAGGAGAGGCATTACTATGCTCTCCTTTTATTAAGGATCTCCATTTGTACGCTCAATCCCTTAGCAAAGAAACAGAGATTATATTAGATGGAGTTGTTCTCAGTAATGGAACATTGATTACGCCTGAAATTATTGAGATGCTACAAATATTAAATCTGCGTCTAATGATTTCATTAGATGGATTATCAAATTTCCACAATATCCAACGTTCTTATACAAGCAAAAAGGGATCGTTTACAGATGTTGAACGAGGTATTAAGATTACTTTGCAAAATGGTTTAATACCAGATATTTCGATTACAGTTAGTGGGCGGAATGCAGAAGGATTACCCGAACTTCTGGAATGGATATTGGAATATAATCTGCCCTTTAGTTTAAATTTCTATCGAGAAAATGAACTGTCAGCTTCTTATGAAGACTTGCAACTAGAAGAATCTCGGTTAATTGAGGGAATGTTGGCAGCATTCAAAGTTATCGAATTGAAATTACCTAATCGAAGTTTGCTAGGTTCATTGATCGATCGTGCTAATTTAGCATCTCCTCATAAACGAACTTGTGGAGTTGGGCAAAGCTATCTCGTATTTGATTACAAAGGGCAAATTGCTAAATGCCAGATGCAACTACATAAAACTATATCTGCCTCTAAAACTCAAGATCCTTTAACTATTGTGCGGCAAGATAAAGCAGGTATTCAAAATTTGTCAGTTGAAGAAAAAGAAGGCTGTCGTACATGTGAGTGGAAATATTGGTGTACAGGTGGTTGTTCTCTAGCAACCTTTAAAGCTACAGGTCGTTACGATATTCAATCTCCAAATTGCAATATTTACAAAGCTCTCTATCCTGAAGCTCTCAGACTAGAAGGGTTACGATTAATCAAATATAGTTCCCCAACTAAGTCCTAACTAATTATACGGACATAATAGAATTTGAATTTTTCAAATTTTGGTAGATATATAGAGAAGATATTGTATTTAAATCCGCTTCTTTAGGTTCATCTTCATCTTCATTAGTATTTTTAAACAGGACTGTAAATGCACCAGCACCTAACCTATCTTGAGGAAATATCCGATAACAAGGCATCGTGGTTAAATGTGATTGATATTTAGCTAAATTACTAATTTCTATTGCTTCAAACTGCGGAAACCGTTCTAAAAACCATTCACAAACTTGCTCATTTTCTTCGGGCGAATATGTGCAAGTCATATAAGCCAGATAGCCTTGCGGTGAAACAATTTTAGCGGAGTTAGCTATAATGCGCTTTTGCCGATTTGCACTCTTGTTAATAGCAGTTGGGTGAAAACATCCGGGTGCTTTTTCACCTTTGGCAAGTAAAGATTGTCCAGTACACGGAGCATCTACGATGACTAGATTGCTAGAGCCGGGAAACATTTCAGCAAATATGCTCGAATCTCGATTAACCACCGCGCTAGGGCTAACCTGGCAACGCTTCAAATTAGAAATTAGCATTCCCAGACGTTTACCAATTACTTCATTACTGATGAGCAATTCAGGTTTTAAAGCTCTCCAAGCGAAGATACTTTTACCTCCTGGTGCGGCACACATATCAAAAACTAAACGCACTGACTCAGGAATAGCTAACAAAGTACTAGCTGCAAACACCGAAGAAAAATCTAAACAATAGAAATATCCTTTTTCATGCAAGGGATGCTTACCAGGTTTTTCTCCCAGAGATAAGCGGTCTATAAATTGTGGTTGCCAAGCTGTTGGTGTTTGCACTGTCAAAGGTGAAATATCTGGCTTTTCTTGACACCAAAGAATACTAGGTGAAAAAGGCTGAGGATTCATTAAAGCCTCAATAAATTTTTCTTGTTCATCTAGATTAGCGAACAAACGCCGCGAAACTTTAAGTAATAAATTAGAAGGTTTTTCCATCAATATTATGAATTATAAATTACGAATTACGAATTACGAATTACGAATTAGTCCGTTGTATCTAAATCAAAATCAAACTGTTACACAAGAACAATGTAATTAAGGCTTTTGGCTTCATACTCAAAATATAATGACCGCCATTGGGAACGCAATGGCCAAGCTACCCCACTGCACCGGAGAAGGTCATGTTTTTAGATAGTTTTCAGGACAAATTACGCAAACAAGCACAATTATGGAGGGATGAAGGATTAATTAGTTCTTCGCAGTATGAGCAGATAGCAGAACGTTATCAATTTAAAAACCTGGAAGCTGCTGCACGCGATCGCAACAAAGCAATCGCGATCGCTATCGGTAGCATCCTTTTATGCTTAGGCATAATTACCTTTGTATCAGGAAACTGGCAGGGGGGATCGCGAGAAGTCAAAATTATTTTGATGATGAGTTTGTTTTTTGCGATCGCCATCACAGGATTTTACACCTGGAGACCACCTGAAGGAAAGAAGCCAGAACGAAGCAAACGCCTATTAGGAGAAGGGTTGCTAATTTTAAGTGCCTTCATCTTCGGTGCAAATTTACTGCTGATGGCCCAGATGTTCAATATTGTCGGTTCAGCTTCCCAACTGTTTCTCGCTTGGGGATTCGGTGTTGTAGTCATGGCCTTCAGTTTGTCCTTAAATTCTTTAGGAATTCTATCAATTGTCCTCGTGGAAATCGGCTACTGGACTGGACTAGAAGACTTATGGTACGCAACAGGAGAGTTAACTTGGTCGCGGCTAGTAGTGCAGCATCTGCCTTTGTTGGCATGGCTGGTATTTGTACCTTTAGCATACTTCTGTCGCTCTCGTTGGATTTTTGGTCTAGCAGCCTTTGTTTTTGCTAGTTCCTTACAAGCTAACCTTAATCCACTGCCACTGCTAAATTATGCTGATATAGCCCCTTGGGTGGCATCTTTTGCTTTTGCACTCCCACCTGCATTATTCTGGAGTTATGATGATTTACTGTTTCCAACCATAAATTACAGGTTGTTTCAATATCTAGCCCGTAATTTAGCGTTAGTAAGCTTCGGCGTTGTCTTTTACGTTCTGTCTTTTCGTTGGGTCTGGGAATCTCCAAATTATAGTTATAATCAGCCAACGAATTTGACAAACTTATTTGAGTCTCTGCCGATTATCGATTTGGGGATTCTCAGCGGCTTGGCGGTATTACAATGGTTGTTTCTACTGCGCCAAAGAAATAATCCTCCGCGCCGCGAAGTGATTTTCACAACTGCTGTCATTAGTACATTTCTGGTCTTTATTGCAATAGTACCTTTTTGGCATCAAACTATCAGCCGGATTGATGAACTTGGCATTTTTATTTTCAATGTACTTCTTGCAACATTAGCCTGGGGACTAATTCAAGAAGGATTGAAATTAAGCAACAGAAGTTCCTTTTGGGGCGGTATGCTGTTAGTAACACTACAAATTATCAGTCGCGTGCAGGAGTACGACACCGACTTACTTTTTAAGTCGCTAGTCTATATCCTGTGCGGTTCTGCTTTAATTAGCGCTGGACTTTGGTTTGAACGCCGCCTACCTGGTGGTAGCTCTACAAGTAAAAAGTAGGGCAAATTTTAGATTTTGAATTTTAAATTTTGGATTGAATAAAAAATCTAAAATCCAAAATCCAAAATCCAAAATTGAGAAATCTCTGTACTTCAAAATTTTTAAAGTTTCTCTGCGTCAGTCCTAATTTCGTTACTTTTAACCTCCTCAAGACCTCTGCTTTTTAGGACTACGCTCATGAGTAATACTTCTTCTGAATCTAAAAATAAACCCTTGTCTCCCGAAGCCGAATTTTCCAATAAAGTGACTTTTCGGGATTACTTGATTGCTACTGAACAAAAATCGAATAAGCCCTTACCTTTTTGGCGGTTACTAGCTCCCCTGGCGCTGCAAACAGGGCTAATTATGGCAGTACCAGCCCAAGCGGTTTATACAGATGTCACAGGTAAGACGGTGATTTTGCAAACCGTACCTGTAGATCCTAACAATGTGCTAGAAGGTAACACCTTAGCCTTAGACTACAACATATCCCGTACCTCAAATTTGAGCAGACTACCTGGTTGGCAAACATTAGTCAGCAGAGGTCGTGGAAGTGGCAGAAGATTGCCTGAAGGAACCAATATTTACGTGACTTTGCAAGAGCAATTATCTTCTGGTCGCGGTGTTCCTAGGGCTTGGAGACCGTTACGAGTAAGTAGCGATCGCCCCACAACTCTTAGAGCCAATCAGGCAGCCTTAAAAGGTGTTTATCAGGATGGTTCCGTTAACTACGGCTTAGAAACATATTACATCCCAGAAAACCAACGGCAGCAGATTCGCAACGATTTGCAAGCCCAACGCGCCCGCAGAGGACAAGTACCACCCATTGTGGTCAAGGCGAAAGTAGATCCACAAGGAAAGGCAGTGCCAGTTAGTATGTGGGTGCGCGATCGCAACTATCGTTTTTAAGCTGTTAGGCAAAGCGTGTAAATATGCAAGCTTTGTCTCTAAAGTTCTGAGCGCTGATTTTCCACGCTCAGAATTTTCTGTTTGTCATTAGATATTTGCTGAGAAAGAATATAGAGACGTAGCATTACTACGTCTCTACAAAGATTCTAGATAAAGCATATTTAATTTCACCAGATGTCTTATATATCGCCTACATTTAGAATGAAATAGCCCTTAATTAGAGCAAAAAGTCAAAATTGTGTATTTATAGTAAGATGATCAGCAAATAAAACTTGCTGATAATATATGATTTTCCGGGGATTAAGTCGAAAAGCAAGGTTACGATTTACGAAATTTTTACTGCTAGTGTTCATTGCAGTAATTGCGTTGTGCCAACTCTCCCCAACCCAACCTCAGTTAGTACAAAAAAGTAATTACGCAATCCATATTCAACAAAACTTTAATCAATCTGCTTTTTATCCCATTGCCCAAATTCCATCTACAAACCTTTATAAACCTATTGGCGATTGGGTAGGAAGGTTAATTTTACCAACAAAACAGCAATTACAAGATGGTTTAGATTGGGTATGGATGGAAGTACAATATGCACCACCTACAGCACAAAATTTGGTTGGTCAAATTGTACGTTTGGAGTGGAAAAAGAATAAAAATTTGCTGGCTTTAGAACGAGTTGTAACGCGAGATATAAATTTCACTCCTGAAGTGATTAAAAGCCAAAAACAAGGAAATATTCATCCTTTTCGACTAAATGGAGTTCGTCAGGTAGGGATTTTACGCTCTTTGGCTGGTGCAAATCCTGATGATGAAACAATTGTTGTTTTAGATTCAACTACAATCATTGATGCAAATCAAGAAAAATCTATTTTGCAAATTGAACACGAACCTGTTTTGGCAACTGGTAGATTTTATGGGTTGGTAAAAATAATTAAACCGATTGAATCTCAATATAAAACTAGTTTATTTTCAAATCAAAAGCAGTTTAACGATTATTTTTTAGTACAACATTATAATCCTAATGCAAATCAATTTAATGGGATTGAAGAAACTATTCGCATTCCCCAACAAGTAATAGATTCGCGAAATTTTGCTCCTTCAAGTTCGCAGCAAATCGAGCGATCGCCTGCGGGTGAAGATGGGTGGTATATTTATGGTGCTGCCGATGCAAAGGGCGTATTTACGGTACGCGCACTTGCACCTCGTTCTCTGTTGCAAATTCAACCCCGTCAAATTATTACTGGTAAGGAATTAGGGCTAAATTACATCCAAGATGTAAATTGGCAAAATACTGAGAAAAATAAAGGTAAATTCAATACTGTATTATTAAAGCCTGTAGAAATACAAAATTCACATAATCAATCTATATCAAAATGGCAAGAAGGTAATAAGGCTATTGTCCTACACCTATTTGGTGGAATTGGCGGACGTAAAGCTGAACCATTGGGAGTACCTTATACTATCACCGGACATTTTGCTTTTGGAATTGCAGAAGTTGTCCGTGACGAGTTTACTAACGAATTACGCTTTGAGACTAAATACCACCAAATTTATGCCCATAACCCCGATGGAATTATTGCCGGAACGCATACATGGGCTGATTATATGGGTAATTTACAACGTGGTTGGCTAGCAACACGTCCAGTATCAGATATTCTCATCAAATTCGACCCTGTAACGCAGGATTATGATTTTGATGGTGTTAAACTTTCGCCTTTAAAAGAATTTCAGCAACAATTACAGATAACAATGGCACGTTATCGAGTTGGTGATGGAACTGGTGGCGCAATGGTATCACCTGCTACCTCATGCGTTCAAGACTCAAGCCAAGCACTTTATGCTGCGATATTAGCAATTAAAAACCAAGTTGCTACAACTCCTCAAATTCAAACTTGGATACGCGCCAACCCCAATCACCCGCAAACATTACGCTTTCAGCAGCTAGTTGAATTAGGTCAATCTTTGGAACAACAATTAGCACCCTTGGGTATAGTTCGCGCTGATTGGCAAAGTCAAGCAGGTATACTCGCAGGTACGGGTAGAGGAAAAACGACAAAACCATTTCAAGATCGTAGTATTTGGGCTGGTTTGACAACATGGCGAACAATAATGCCAAGACTTGCACACGACGACCTAGCTGCAATATTTTTAAAACATGGCGCAACTATGCAAGTATTGCGAACTAATCAAGTCGGTGGTTGGGAACCTAATATTACACCCATTGCCCCAACAGTACTTTTGGGGCAAATTAAGATTCCTTTTACTAATATTTTACCACTTTCAATTCTTTTAAATCGCGTTTTAGCGTCCTTAGTAGTTCCGAGGTTCAAAGATTGGTTAGTTATTGTTGTACTGTTGATAATTTATAGTATTCTTGCTCTACCTTATGGTTGGAAATTTGGATTTTTACAGATAGAACTTTGGTCTGCAAATTGGACTAATAAATGCTTGCTAATATTACGTTGCTTATTTTTACCTGCAATTGTGGAAGAACTCTTTTTTCGGGTTTTTTTGCTTCCTCATCCTAGCGAAATTACCAGTTGGTTCCAATGGTCTTTGTGGGCAATAGTGAGTTTATTATTATTTATTTTGTATCATCCCTTGAATGCTAAAACTTTTTTTAAAGCTGGAATTCCTACATTTTTTGATCGTGTTTTTCTTGTTTTAGCGGCATTTTTGGGAATTATCTGTACTGTTGCATATACCCTCACAGGATCTTTATTTGCGATCGTTTTAATTCACTGGATTGTAGTAGTAGTTTGGTTAATTGTTTTTGGAGGAATCAGAAAATTAGATAATCAAAAAATTCAAAATGCTAAGGTTTAAGGAGGCAGGGGGCAGGAGGTAGGAATCAATAATGCTTGCTTAAGGCTAAAACTTGATGCCTTTATTTAGCACTACTAAATCTAGGACAACCTTCCTCAGCCCCCTTTTTACAACAACCGCAGAACTTTTTATTAGCGATCGCACTACAACTAGTATTCGGCAACACACTGCTAAGGCACAATCAACACTGGGCAAGGAGAAAGGTTAATCACGCGAGTGGTAACGCTATCATCCGCTCCCTCTTCAGTCAAACCTAGCCCCCGACAGCCCATGATAATTAAATCTGCCCCAATTTCATCAGCGACATCGCAGATCGTAAAAGCTGGTTTGCCTTTCCTTTCCAAGGTTTCAGATTGAATTCCTTGCCCAGAAAATAAAGATTGGGCATTTTCCAGTAGTTTCGCAACTACCTCTGGCGACACCATTGGATCATCGGCGCTAGGTGCGTCTGGAGGCGCTTCTTCTACCACAGACAGCAGTACCAAGCGACTGCTGTATTTTTTGACTACGTTGGTAACAACATCAGCAGCTTCCCGCGTTTCCCGGCTTTGATCGATAGGAAATAATACCGTCTTAAATATATCTGTCACTTGGGTACCCCTGACTCCGGTAAAATCTTGATGGTTCTACTTTCAAAACAATAACAAAAAGGCAATCAGGAGAGTTTGGTGTGTCCAAAAAAAGTTTAGCAAGTTTATCTTCGGCTGATATCTCTGGGAAACGTGCCTTAGTGCGGGTTGACTTTAATGTGCCTGTAGACGATCAAGGCAACATTACCGACGATACTCGCATTCGCGCCGCTCTACCAACCATCCAAGATTTGACGCAGAAGGGAGCTAAGGTCATTCTCGCCAGCCATTTTGGCCGTCCCAAGGGTGTAGATGACAAATTACGCCTAACTCCCGTTGCCAAGCGTCTGTCGGAGTTACTGGGGCAAGAAGTTATTAAAACTGATGATTCCATTGGCGATGAAGTTGCAGCTAAAGTTGGCGCCCTGCAAAATGGCCAAGTGCTGTTACTCGAAAATGTCCGTTTTTACCCAGAAGAAGAGAAAAACGAGCCAGAATTTGCCAAAAAATTGGCAGCTAATGCTGATTTTTATGTAAATGATGCTTTTGGTACTGCACACCGCGCCCATGCTTCTACTGAAGGTGTGACAAAATTCCTCAGTCCTTCCGTAGCTGGATATTTAGTTGAGAAGGAATTGGAATATCTGCAAAACGCCATTGAAAATCCCCAACGTCCTTTGGCGGCAATTATTGGCGGTTCCAAAGTTTCCAGTAAAATTGGTGTGATTGAAACACTGCTGGAGAAGTGCGACAAGCTAATCATCGGTGGTGGGATGATTTTCACCTTCTACAAAGCCCGTGGTTTGAGTGTCGGCAAATCGTTGGTAGAAGAAGACAAGCTAGAACTAGCAAAATCTTTGGAAGCGAAGGCTAAAGAACGGGGTGTTACCTTCTTGTTACCTACAGATATAGTATCAGCAGATAAGTTTGCTCCTGATGCTAATGCGACAACCGTCAGCATTGAGAACATCCCCGATGATGGTATGGGTTTGGATATTGGGCCAGACTCAGTAAAAGTTTTCCAAGATGCCCTTGCAGATACCAAAACGGTAATTTGGAACGGGCCGATGGGTGTGTTTGAGTTTGATAAGTTTGCCGCAGGTACGGAAGCGATCGCTCATACCCTCGCCGAAATCGGTAAAACTGGCACAACTACCATCATTGGCGGTGGTGACTCGGTAGCGGCTGTGGAAAAGGTTGGTTTAGCCGACCAAATGAGCCACATCTCCACCGGCGGCGGCGCTAGCTTGGAGTTACTTGAAGGCAAAGTGTTGCCTGGAATTGCAGCTTTAGATGATGCTTAAGTAGGGACTGGGGACTGGGGACTGGGGACTAGGGGGATAAGGGAGAAATATTGAACAAGTTTCTTCCTTGTCACTTCCCAATACCCCATGCCCAATGCCCCATGCCCCATGCCCCATGCCCAATGCCCAATCCTCAACATGAGAAAAATATATGCAACCTAAATGGCTGGAATGGGCGCAAAAATTACAAGCGATCGCTCAAAATGGTCTAACCTATTCTGAAAACCCTTTTGATATAGAACGTTACAAACAATTACGAGCGATCGCCACCGAAATCATGGCGAGTTACTCAAATGTAGAACACACTTATGTCCTTGATTTATTTAGCCGTGAACTCGGATATGCAACTCCTAAAGTTGACGTGCGAGGAGCAATTTTTCGGGACGATACTATATTGTTAGTCAAGGAACGGGTAGACGGCTGCTGGACTTTACCTGGTGGATGGGCTGATATTGGTGAGTCGCCCAGTGAAGCAGTTGTGAAAGAAATATATGAAGAATCGGGATATCAAGCACGCGCTATCAAACTCCTAGCAGTCTATGACAGAAACAAACAGGGACATCCACCATTACCGTTTTATGTCTACAAATTGTTTTTTCACTGCGAACTTATTGGTGGTTCGCCATCATCAAGTATTGAAACTGAAGAAGTAGGTTTTTTCCCTGAAGGTGCGTTACCAGAACTTTCTCTCGGACGTGTGACACCAGCACAAATAAATCGACTTTTTCAACATTATCGCCAACCAAATTTACCGACAGACTTTGATTAGCGCTGTTTTATGACTCTCACGAGATAAAAATTAGAAACCTTTGTTGTAATAAGTTTTTATAAATCTATGCGTAGGTTGGGTTGAGGAACGAAACCCAACACCTTCCAGAGGAGCCAAACTTAACATAGCTATCAGCGATGGGGTTAGAACCACTATAACCAAGACTCTTCAGCAGTTAGGTAATCACAATTTTGTCGGAGCCTATAGTCAAAATTTATGAACGCCAGCGAAATACTTTTCTCATCATAAATATAGCTATACTTGCACCTATTGCACCGGATATAATCGATATACTCAAAAGGAAGAAACCAGGGGGGGTTTGATGATAATAAATAATTGCTTTAAGTATTTCATTTGAGTTTTTGTTTTTCAGAGAGAAAATACTCCAGATTAATACACTTTCATATCCTCCTATAGCCCCAATTAATAGTCTAAATATTTCAACAAAAAAATTATTTTTCCTAGTGATAATTAGAGTAGCTATTCCAGCAACTACTCCTCCAAAAAAACACGTTGCAATGAATACTATGGCAATTGCTAATAGCGTTTGATTGTCTGGTTTCCATTGCATAATCTAAATTATTCCTGTTGCTCAAATATTTGCTGCTTCAAAACATTCTTGATTATCTACAGCTAAACAATTTAATAATAAATCGCTCGGCTATGACAGTTACTAAATCGTAACTAGGTTATGGAAAAAGTGTCAATACGACTAATCAACGGTTTATTCGATAGCGTCGTAATCAGCAACGCTAAAAATAAGGATTTAGTTTGCCGAGATTGTAGCACCCGCAATTAGAGAGAAAGATTTGATCTGGAGTTTAGTCCTGCGCGGTTGTAATCTTAACTGCCTCACAAATCTAGAGTCGCGTGAATTAAAAGAATCACTGTGGAAACATGGCGTTGTAGTCGTCAGAAAGCAACAGATGACTGCACAACAATTAAAAGAATTTGCCAAGCAGACCTTTGGCGATTTTATGTTTGGCGGCCCTCCGAAAACATTAGATCCTGAGATTAGTCCAGATTTACAAAGCCAAGATGTCTATATATTGGGCAATCCTAAAGGGCCGGTTGCCGATCCATCTGGGAAATATGCGTGGCAATGGCATCATGATAAAGATGGTCTCCCCCGTGCAGAGGGACTGGACATGAACGCACTATATGTTGTGATGCTTTATGGGATACAAGTGCCGGAAGGTGTAGATGGGCAACCTCACACTACTGAGTTCCTCGATATGGTAGAAGCTTACAATAACCTAGATCCTCAACATCAGCAGCAATTAGAGCAGATGTCGATGTATCACTCGCCACCAATATTTTCTAAAAAACCCAATGCAGATACTGATATACCAAAGAAACTGCATCCCATTGTATCCACTCACAAAGTCACTGGTAAAAAGGGATTATATTTAGGTTCGGACACTGCGATCGCAGTTGGTATGGAAGATCGACCAGAAGAAGCAAAACGTTTCTGGGAGGATTTGTTTAGGACTGTTCTAGACTGTACGCCAGTCTACTCTCATGTTTGGCAGCCAGGAGATATTATTTTTTGGGATAATTCACAAGTGATGCACAGAGGTAGACCTTACGATCCAACCAAGCACCAGCGAATTGCGTCGCGTTTAGGTGTAGTAGAGACAGGTTGAAAGAGACTACTACCGCAAGGCGGAATTCAAAATTCAAAATTCAAAATTCAAAATTAATGCAGCATAAGCGTTTTGTTGATTTGAAATGGTATGTTTATTTCCGCCGTGTTGTACTACTACAATAGACCTCTTGCAAAAGTCGAATAGACCCCCCTTAATCCCCCCTTATAAAGGGGGGAAACTTGAAATATTGCCCCCTCCTCAACACATCGGGGAGGGTTGGGGAGGGGTATTCAAGGATTTTTGCAAGAGGTTTAATGTCTAAGCTAGTAATGAAAAGTTTGTAGTAAGCATTTTAGTGCTTAGAAAACTAAGGACTAAAGTCTTTACTACGAACTTACTTACCTATCAATTTAAACTTGAGAGACTACTAGCTAGACTTTAGAGGTTGTTTGAAAAGTATTTTACCTAGCTCCCCTTAAAAAAGTGGGAACGGGAATCAAAGTCCTCCAATATATCGGGGGATTTAGGGGTATCTATAACTTTTTATACCGACAATACGACTTTTCAAACATCCTATAATAAAGGTGCAGCAATGAGAATAGCTAAAGTTTGACCACTAGAGAGTGAAACATTAACTATTACTATTTAGGTATACAAAAGTACTACTAGTGTACTCTCTCTCAAAGAACCTTCTAATAATGTCCATCCCAAACCTGATACTTTAATAAAGTATCGACTTAAATAAAATACCAATAATTAGACTAACTATTCCAGCAATCAAACCGGCACAAAAGAAGTAGAAAAACAATTCAAAACTTGCTTGAATATTTTGGGTATATCTGAAATAAAATATTGCCCAAATTGCTCCAAGCATTCCTAAAATAACTGTTGGAATCGTTACGATTACAATAATACTTTGAGTTTTCATTTATAATATATGTATAGTAGTATAAGCCGGAAAAATTTCTAGTTAAACACATAACATAAAAGACGGAAATTCGACAAAAAACTAAAAAATACGCGCACGAATAAAATCTATAAACACGTACTTATCCAGAACGGATTATGAATAAAATCTGATAAAAATCAATCCTCCTAAAACTGCTCCCACAATAATGCCTATAATCCAGAAAATTGAAAGCCAAATAATCCAACTTGCGCCTTCAGAGGTAATAAAGAAATCACCTGAAAATTCTTCAGATACCCTCGAACCAACTAGATGACCAATAAAACCACCAATTATTCCACCAAGCAATCCTCCCAAAAATGAGTAGAAAAATAATTTGAGAGTTATTTGAATATTTTGGCTATACAGTAGATAAAATATTGCCCAGAGCGATCCTATGATTGATCCTATGATTGCTGAGATTACTAATGGTTTTGTTATATAAAAAATTATCCATTTCATCACTTTTTTTGCGGTCTTAGCTATAAGTATTATTAAAAAAGGCACTATTAAACAAAGGAAATAAGCCTCAAAGTTAATTTAAATCTTCGACTTTTAACTATATACATTTTGAGATCCTTAACTCAGCACTACTGGGTCATTTTGTCCTTTCTTAGTCTAAACACCAATACTAGTACAGCGCGGCGGAAATCAAGCCACCATTTTAAACAAGCAAAAGCCTTGATATACAAACTTTTGACTTTTGACTTCCGCCTTGCGGTACTATGGCGTTGTCTCAGGAGTTGGTATTGGTGTAGGTTCCGGTTCAGGTGTGGAGGTTTCTGTAGGCGTAGGTGTTTGCGTAGGTGTCGGCGTTGGCGTGGGAGTTGGTATCGGTGTGAATGTTTCCGTAGGCGTGGGCGTGGGTGTTGGTGATGGGGGAACTGTGGGATTTTCGGCTGTAATAGTGAGTTGATAATCTACTGGTTTCGTTGCTGTGGAAACTACAACAAACTCATAAAATCCATTTTCTGGTAATTTAGTTGACAAACTACGCTTGGTAGAATCTTCTAAAAATCGAATTTTGCCAGAGGGTGAATAGACTGATAACAAGACTTGGGAATTTGCTTCTAGGTTCAAGTCTAGAGATTGGTTTTTGGCAAGTCCAGCAATGAATACTTTACCACCACCAGATTGGAGAGTACCATTGACTGTTTTGCCAGTAGCCCCAGGATCGAAGACAAGTTTCTGAAAAGCGCTACTGTCAAGGATTGCACTGAGTCGATCGCTAACAAATCCGTACCAAACTTGTCCAATGGGCTGACCTTGGAAACTTTTACCCCGTTGCTCAGGAAATACACTTAAGAATGCAGTATCTCCCAAATCATACAAAGAACGGCTACCAACATTGATTTTGTTGACTTCTGCTTTCCAGCGATCGCGTTCAGCAGTTGTGTAAGTTCCCAGTTTTTGGCGGGCATTATTACTCAGTGGTGCAAGCTTTTCCAGTAATTCTGAAGCTGTTTTATCCCATTCTGCGCGCAAACTCTCATCTTCAGGGCCATTGCTGAGAGTACGTCCCCGTAAACTGGGATTTCTGTCCCAAAAAACTTGATTCACCAAGTTCACGTAGAAGTTAGAGTCAATACCCAACTGTTGACGGCGATCGCTTAATCTTTCTTTGCGTTCTCGTTCTGCTGGCGAATATTGCGCTAGAGGATCGGTTGGTTGTTCGCTGGTTGGAATGGGGCTGGCTGTAGGATTAGGATCGACTTGCCCCACATCTCGTCTGCCATTCAATCCCCACCAAATTAATCCCACACTACCAGCGACTAGCGCCGCCACCAGGAAGGTTTTTGTTGGCGTCCACCACGAGGAAGAGGGGGAAGATGAGGGATATGAGGGATATGGAGGGGTTGGGGAAGGTGGGGGAGGTGGAGAGACGGCGACGGTGGCGGATGTGGGTTGTGGTGGAGTGGGATATTGAGTTGGCGGATAGTTTGCTGGAGGTGAGTTGAGGGCTTGGAGTACTTGACGGGCTGATTGATAGCGATCGCTGGGTCTAGCAGATAGCATTTTATCTAATACCTGTGCCAAATCTTGACTCAGATTAACTTCCCGTCGCCATTGCCAACTGAGAGTATAGGTATCAATTAATTCTTGGGGTTGTTTCCCTGTCAGTAAAACCAACATTGTTGCGGCCAAAGCATACAAGTCGCTGTGGGGGGATACTAACCCAGTTTGCATTTGTTCTGGGGGCGCAAATCCGATTTTACCTAATAAGGTTGGTGCTGGCGGAGGTGCAACCATACCGGGTTGGTAATATTCAGAAGCTACGGTTGCTACTACTTGTTTGACACCGCCAAAATCAATTAAAACTGGCAGTTTGTCAACAGTCCGAAGCATTAAATTATCTGGGGAAATATCTCGATGAATTACTCCTAGTGAGTGAATGTATTCCAACACTGGCAAAATTGAAAAGAACAATTGGCGTATTTCCGCCTCTGTAAAGCGCAAACCCTGTTGTATCCGGGCATTTAACAAAGAATTGTAAGTTTCCCCTTCTACATAATCTTGCACCAAAAATAGATATTCTTTGCCCCCTAAATTCAGCCGCAGCAGTTCTCGGAAGCGGGGAATTTGAGGATGTTGCAGTTTATAAAGAACACTTGCTTCTCTCTCAAACAATTCTTCAGCTTTTTGGACAACGTAAGCGGTTTGAACTTGGGGGGAAAATTCTTTTAAAACACAAAGTTCGCGGAAACGGTTGATATCTTCAGCTAAATAAGTGCGTCCGAAGCCACCTTGGCCAATTTGACGCACGATCGCATAGCGATCGCCTAAAGTCATTCCTGGTTGGATACTATAACTCATGGGTGTATCCAACAAATTTTCGCCACACTGGAGACAAAAGCGACTACCTGGGGAATTTTCATGTCCTTTAGAACAATATATTTTTGTCATTTGTTATTTGTCATTTGTCATTTGTCATTTGTCATTTGTTACTCTTCCCCAGTTCCCAGTCCCCAGTTCCCAATCCCCAGTCGCTTTATTTGCCAGATTGTACTTTACTGACTCGATCGGCTGCGATCGCATACCAAATTTGACCAAAAGTCTGTTGATTGAGTTTCTTACGCTGCTGATCGGGAAACAAGCGATCAAATTTTTCATTTGTGTCTTTAGTCAACTGATCGATTGTATAGTTGCCAAACTGCCCCGATCGCGCTTGTTGTCTCAATGTATCGTAATCTTTTTGACTATAGTTACCTAATTTCCGACGAGCTGCTGTACTGAGGTCAGCCTGTTCTAGTTTATCTAATAAATTATCGGCAATATCAGACCATTCATCTCGTAAACCAGCATCTTCAGGTTTAGATGTCAGGCTACGTCCTTTTAATTCTGGTTTTTTTGTATAAAATAAATCATCTACTGTGCGAATAAAAAATCCTTCAGTAATTTCTAGCTCTTGACGACGACTGATAATTTTCTGGAGGTCACTATTTTTTCCTTTGTCGCCTGCTGGTTTCCCGCTGGGATTGGGAAACTGGGGGATTTGCGGTAATGAAATTGATGGGATAGTAATTGAAGTTACACTCTTAATCACTGCATTTACTACCGCCCAAGCACCTGCGCCAGTTAAAACAACTAAAGCCGTTCCCCCTAAACTCATCACAAAAGGGCGAATCCAAACAGGGAAAGATGCTGGTTTAACAATTGCTTGTGTTTGCCTCTGAAATCTGCTCATAACAGCACTGGCGCGTTGTCTTCCCGGAGCAACTACCATCGTCTTGATCTTGGTGGTAATATAATTACCTGAAGATTTAGTTGCAGTTGGCGATGGTAAATCTCTGAGGATTTGCTCGGCTCGTTGGTAGCGATCGCTCGGTCGATAAGCCAACATCTTTTTTAACACCGCCTCTAATTTGGGACTAACTTGGATTTCCTTTCCCCATCCCCAAATTCCCTGATAGCTGTCGTATAGTTTCTGCGGTTCTTTACCTGTGAGTAACACCAGTGATGTTACCGCTAAAGAGTATAGATCGCTACTAAAAAATGCCTTTCCCTGCCGTAGCTGTTCTTCTGGAGCGTAACCTTTTTTACCCAGCAGAGTATTATTTTCAGCCAACTTGGTGCGCCAAAAACCTTGAGAAGCTGGCAATTGCTTGACGCCACCAAAATCAATTAGCACTGGTAGATTATCAGAACGCCGCCAGATGAGATTATCGGGAGAGATATCACGGTGAATTACATCTCGTGAGTGGATGTATGATAATACAGGTAAAATTTGTTGCAGGAGGATGATTACTTCCTCTTCACTAAAGGTTTTTCCTTGACTTTCACGCTGTTCTAATAACTGGTAGTAGTTATCACCATCCACATAATCTTGCACTAAAAAGAAAAAATCTTTAGTGCCTATTTTCACTTGTAGCGAGGCGTGAAAACGCGGAATCTGTGGATGCTGGAGTTTTTTTAAGACATTCGCTTCTCTCTCAAATAACTCTTTAGCTTTTTGTAAATCTTGATTTTCTTGTACTTGGGGTGCAAATTCCTTCAGCACACAGGTTTGATGAGATTTATTGATATCTTCCGCCAAATAGGTGCGTCCAAAGCCGCCCTGTCCTAGATGACGGATAATTTGATAACGATTATCCACAACCTGTCCCACAGCAAGAGGTAATGGTTCACCACAATGGGTGCAAAAGCGGTTACTACCATTATTTGTGTGTTGTTTACTGCAATAGAGCTGCATGGTGCTGAAGGATAAATTAAGGTTTTATTTAATGACTACAACGCACATACCCTCATTTTCGGATATTCTACGAATTACGTAGCTTGCTTCTCGCATGAAGACGAGTATTACGAATTACGAATTATTTTAAACGGTGTTGGTTCTACTTCAGGATAAATAAGCAAGTGTCATGAACGGCAAATCAAGACATCAGCAAGTAATTAAAGCATTTGAAGATTTTTTGTCTACCTCCCTAGAAACTCTACTGCAAAGGCATCTCAACACTCAAACTTCGGCAGCTTTGAGCTTATTTCACGATGTGGCGGCGAATGTACCAGCCTACAAGGCGTTTTTAGCAGAAAGGGAAATTAATCCCGCGACTATTCAAACCTTAGAGGAGTTTCAAAAACTACCAGCGATCGCTAAACAAAATTATATACTGCGTTATCCTCTAGCTGACTTGTGCCGCAACGGACAACTCCAAGAGTGCGACATGATAGCTGCTTCATCAGGTTCTAGTGGTAAACCGACATTTTGGCCTCGTTTTTTCACAGATGAACTCCAAATCGCCACACGCTTTGAACAGATTTTTCACGATAGTTTCTATACAGATAGCAGACGTACCCTAGCAGTGATTTGTTTCACTTTAGGCACTTGGGTAGGTGGAATGTTTACCACTAATTGCTGTCGTTATCTTGCTAGCAAAGGTTATCCCATCACTGTAATTACTCCTGGTAATAATAAAGAAGAAATCTTGCGAGTTGTCCAAGAACTTGGTTCAGGTTTTGAGCAAGTGGTGTTATTGGGATACCCGCCATTTTTAAAAGATGTGATTGATACTGGTATCGCTCGTGGTGTGGAGTGGCAGCAATATCAGGTTAAATTAGTGATGGCGGGAGAAGTATTTAGTGAAGAATGGCGAAGTTTAGTTGGCGAAAGAGTTGGTTCGCGAAATCCTTGTTATGATTTTGCATCACTTTACGGCACTGCGGATGCGGGAGTTTTGGGTAATGAAACACCGTTAAGTATCTGTATTCGCCGTTTTTTGGCAGAAAATCCCGATGCAGCCAGAGCTTTATTTGGAGAATCGCGTTTACCCACACTAGTACAATACGATCCTTTTACTCGCTTTTTTGAAGCTCAAGATGGCGGATTGCTGTTTTCGGGAGATAACGGTATTCCCTTAGTGCGTTATGACATTTTGGATACTGGCGGGATAATTAGTTATGATGCCATGCTGCAATTTTTAGCAGAATGGGGATTTGATGCTGTTGCAGCGTTACAGAATGAGAGTCACAATTCAGAATTCAACACTCCAAACTCAGAACTCAGCACTCAGCACTCACCTAGAGGTATTCATCAGCTACCTTTTGTTTATGTCTTCGGCCGTTCTAACTTTACAGTTTCCTACTTTGGTGCAAATATCTATCCCGAAAATGTGACGGTGGGATTAGAACAACCAGGAATTCAAGAATGGGTGACGGGTAAATTCGTGTTGCAGGTGAAAGAAGATGCTGATAAAAACCGATTTTTGTCTGTAGTTGTGGAATTAGCAGTAGGGGTAGAGGGTAGTGAAGATCGAAGAGAAGCGATCGCTTCTTCGATTCTTTCACAATTGTTACGTCTAAATAGCGAGTTTGCTAATTATGTTCCGGTAGAATATCAAACACCACAAGTTACATTAGCGCCAATGGGTGATTTTGAATATTTCCCGATTGGGGTGAAACATCGTTATACGCGTCAATAGGGAATGGAACAATAAATAGTTTTCAGTTATAACAGGGGACTGGGTTAAAAGTGAAGTATAAAAGCTAGTTGCTTCTATCATCTCCAGCGATCGCGGCATAATAAAAACTAAACCTTAAAATTATGAAGTAGGCAATGAATACTACCGATAATTCTCCGATGGATGATGGATCATCAGCAGATTTAATTTCTGTTGCAGAGTTACAGCAACAGCTTAATGACTTACTCCAGCAACTATCTCCAGAACGATTACGGGTGCTGACTGATTTTGCTGCTTATTTGGCAAATGCTGAAAGTGAAGCTGCAACCCAAGAACTTTTGGCAATTCCTGGATTGTTAGAGCGAGTTAAGCAAAATCAAGTAACGCCTAAAGCCCAATACGCCCCCTGGAGAACTCTTCGCTCTGATGTATGAAGTTATTCTTCATCCCGATGTCCAGGAAGTTTATGTCAATGCTGACAAAGCCCTTGCTAAGAAAATTGCCCGATGTTTGCAGCAGCTAGAACAAACTCCTCGATCGCACCCCAACATTAAAGCCCTGAAGGGAGATTATGCAGGTTACTATCGCTACCGAATCGGGGATTACAGAGTTATTTATTCTATAGACGATGAAGTTGTGCAAGTACTTGTTGTGGCGATCGCTCATCGCAGTGAGGTATATAAACCGTAAAGGCGATGCCTGCGGCGGGCTACGCCTACGCATTTTCATTCTGTTTACGATATCTGTTTTACTAGGGGCGACGCATTCCCTGGATTGCGGAAAGATCGGACGTGATAGATTTACGAGACGCTTACGAGATGGGATGAATCGCGTCTTTGCAAGGGATTGCTGCTTCTACATTTCGCTTATGTTTTGGCTGGAGGAAGTATTTTTTTTCCTACTCTCCATCTTTGACTTTCTCTTGTTGATGCCAAGCTTGATAAAAAGCTAGGTAGAGCATACTTTGGGCGCACTTCCAAATAACTTCGTAGCAATATATTCTACGTATAAATTGAGAACCGTCTTCTTCTTTCTGATTGATGCATTCTTTTAAATTATTAACTGCTAATGGGTAAAGCTGGTTTTGAAGTATCTCAATGAGGCAAAAAGAAGCTGACTGTAAAACATTTCGGCATCTCTATGGTATTTGGTACAATATCCAAGATATTCAGTGAAATTTCAGGGTAACTGAAATTTCTTAATAATCGGAATCGCTATCTCTACCGTTGTATCTGTATTTATGGGAAAATTTCATCTAAATATTTAAAGTAATATGTCAGAAACACCTCAAGACGACGGCATTTGGATTGTTACCGATGAAACGCCGCAAATAGCAATTCCTGATGGTGCTAAAGGCGGGAGTGGTAATACACGCGGTTGGGGAGACGAAACTATCAGGGAAAGTATTGGTAGCAAAGGCGTAGGAGATGCGGTTAAGGTTAGCGCTCAAACATTAGAGCAAAATATGACTCACTTTCTCAAAGTTGTGGGTAATTTGTTTAGTCAAGCCCAACAGCAAGCAAAAGTCAACTCCAAGATGCAGCTAGATGAAATTGAATTGTCGGTAGAAATTAGTGCAGATGGAGAAGTTAAATTAATTGGCAATGGTGCAAAAGCTGGGACTAAAGGAGCAATTAAGCTGAAGTTCAAGCGCCAAGAACCATAATGAGATGGCAAAAAATTGGGCGATCGCGATCGGAATTAACCAGTATGATTATCTGCAACCGCTAAACTATGCCAAGCGGGATGCACAGTTAATGCAAGAGTTTCTGGGCAATGAAGCCGGATTTGAGCGGATATTCTTCTTCTCTGATGACTCCCCTGAACTTGCTGGAAAATCGACTCGTCCAACTCGCACTAACTTACTGCGAGTCTTACGACAGTTATTTGAGAAACCCTTTATGGGAGCAGGGGATAATTTCTGGTTTTTCTTCAGTGGTCATGGGATAAGATACGCTGACCGTGATTATCTCATGCCCTGTGATGGCGATCCAGAGGATATTGAAAACACAGCAATTGCGATTAACTTTGTCACTGAACGTCTGCGTCGCTGCGGTGCTGATAACGTTGTCTTGATTCTGGATGCTTGTCGCAATGAAGGCAAAAAAACAGGTGAAGGAATTGGGCGACAAACCGCAGATGAAGCACGTCAACAAGGAGTTATCAGCATTTTTTCTTGTATTCCCCAGGAATATTCTTATGAAATTAATGCTTTACAACAAGGTGCTTTTACCAAGGCATTACTAGAAGGGTTAGGAATTCAAGGTAAATGCGCTACTGTCGAACGATTGGATCAGTATCTCAGGTTTCGTGTGCCTGAACTGGTTAGCCAGCATAAGAATACAAGGCAAACGCCTTATGTGATTGCTGAACCTGTGAATAAATCCCACCTAATACTTGTGCCAAGATATGCAACTCTAAATGATATCGCCACGTTGAAAAATGATGCTTATCAAGCAGAAGTAAACAGGAATTTAGATTTAGCAGAGCAATTATGGATTCGGGTATTAGCTGCGGCTTCAGGGCAAGATATGGAGGCGGTGAAAAGTTTACAAAGAATTGAACGGTTGCGAAATAGTTCTGCAATTCCTGATTTACCTCAGCAAACAATTCCACAAGCATCTAAGTCAGTCACAAATACACCTATAAGTAAACCTTCTCAAATTCCATCTTCTAAGCCAACCTCATCATCCCCTGTTACTAATACTCAAACTTCTGGTGCGGGACAATTTGTAACATCTACAACGACATCAAAAAAACTAATATTACCTAACTGGTCACGACGACGTGTAATTCAAACTACTGGGTTTGCAGTTGCTGGGTTGGGTTTGACAATTGTATTACCGCGCCTTTTGTGGTCTGATTCAGGAGAAACTGATTATTCAGCAGGAACACCTTATACACCAGCATCTACACCAGAAATAAAACAGAAACCAAAAGACTTTATTGAAGACTTAGGGAATAATACCACTTTGGATATGCTGTGGATACCAGGGGGAACTTTTATGATGGGTTCACCTGGAGGAGAAGCACAGAGAGATGAAGATGAAAGTCCACAGCATCAGGTAAAAGTACCTGGGTTCTTCATGGGTAAATATGAAATTACCCAGGCACAGTATCAAGCAATTATCGGTAGTAATCCTTCCAACTTCAAAGGTGAGAAACGACCTGTAGAAACCGTGAGTTGGGATGATGCAGTAAAATTTTGTAAAAAATTGAGCCAGAAAACAGGAAAAACTTATCGACTACCCAGTGAAGCCGAATGGGAATATGCTTGTCGTGCTGGAACCAAGACCCCATTTTATTTTGGTGAAACGATTACCACAGATTTAGTTAACTACAACGGTGACTATCCCTACGGTTCTGCTCCAAAAGGTAAATTTCGTAATGAAACAACAAATGTAGGAATATTTCCACCAAACTCTTTCGGTTTATACGATATGCATGGTAATATACTTGAGTGGTGTCAAGATGTATATAACGACAATTACCAGGATGCGCCAAAAGATGGTACTGCATGGCTGACTGGTAAAGATAATAACATTATGCCGCTGCGTGGCGGTAGTTGGCTCAATCGCGCTGGGGGTTGCCGTTCTGCCGATCGCTGTGGGCACGCGCGCGCGGATCTTAACAACGATGTTGGTTTTCGGGTGGTGTTGGTGGCTGTGGCGTGAGGATTATTTGCACTTTATACTCTTCCCCTTTTGCCCTCTGCACTTCTTATTCAGTCTCCGCCACAGGCGGATCAAAAAATTTTTTTCAAAAACTGGTGTCTTGATATCAAAACCATCATACACTACATTTAATCAAATTTCTCACTTAGTTTGAGAGTTTAAGCATGGGGCAGGTCGATTTTAGCTGCTGCGTAGCGGTAGTTGGATCTCCTATGCCAGGGTTTGCCGTTCTGCCGATCGCAACATCAGCGCGCGCGAATCGTAACAACAATGTTGGTTTTCGCGTGGTGGCGGTGGCTGTGGCGTGAGTACTCCCCAAAGTCATAGTTGAGAAATGGGAATTTATCGAGCATACACCAGGGAGTCCAGACCTGAACCAGCGAGGAAGGCGACAACCTCCGAATATAAAATCGAGTCGGATAGCTTGGTAGGTTGCAAAACCGAACAGTTGTTCGACTCAATTAATTCTGCGACATTTAAAAGAAACTTCTAAAATCTAGCTCATTTTTAATTGTTCTAATTTTTGTTTAATCAAAATTTCAACTTCTTCAATCTCAGCATTCGATTTTGGGATGTCAAAAGTCTCTGGAGACGCTTCAGATGTAAAGCGGTCAACAAAAGCACGAAACGCTGCTTTGTTGTCGGGGTGAGCAATGACGAAGGCTCTTAACTCGGTTTTGCTCATGCTGCTAAAGTCTGGCTCAATCACAAGAACCTCTAAAGACCATTGCGATAGATTTCTATCTCTATGTTATATCCTGCCAAAATAAACACATTACCTGTTTGTTCATTGAGGCGGATAATGTAAATAGGAGTGAATGTATTGGTCAAAGATTGACATAGTATGACACACCTGATGCCTTGTTCAGCAGTTGGCAAGATTTGTATACCTCATAACCCCATAGCTTGGAATCAGAATAGCAGGTAAGGGGAAAATATCAAACCATCTATGTTGTAAATTGATAAGGCAGTGTTTTTCAATCTCGCCATCAAATATCGAATCTAAATCCCCGTCATAAAACTTAATTACGAATTACGTTAGCGTAGCGGGGCGTAGCCCATTACGAATTACGAATTACGAATTATTTAATAGTGCGTTGTCACAAAGGTCAACGCACCCTTATCTAAAGAAGCGGCGAGTCCAAACAATTACTTCACAGATGTCACTGTTTGGTTTACTACTGGGCGTGGTTTCTTGCGGTCTGACCTGCGCGTTCCACCAGCCATCTCATATTCATCACTATTTTTGCCATAGTGAGATGCAACGTTTAACAGCATTTGCTCAGAATAAGTATTCAACTCTCGTTCTGCTTCTATCAATGCGTTGTGTGTCTTATTTACTACTGCTTGTGCTTGATTATAAGCGGCTAGCTTCTCTCTTAACTCAACTACTTTAGTGTTGTAAGTAGCAATTGAAAACCCATTACTAAAGTCTAACTCAGGGTTAATTGTCTGCATTCCTTCAATCCGTCGTTCAGCTTTGGTCAGCGACATGGAGTTTCGTTTGCGTTGCGTCATATAGTTTTCCTGTTTCGATTAATTTATAAATAACCCGGATGTTATACACTGAGTTATTTATATATCATCAAAATACGCAACAAGCGGATGCACTAGCCACAGTGAAGTTACAGAATTATAAAAGCATGGATGGCATTAGCTAACTAGATAGATGCGGGTATATTTGCTGAAATTCGTTGAGAAAAGCAGGTTTTGAAGTCGCACAAGCAGGTTTTGAAGTCACAAAAGCAGGTTTTAAAGTCACAAAAGCAGGTTTTGATGTCACAAAAGCTAGTTTTGAAGTCGCAAAAGCAGGTTTTGATGTCGCAAAAGCTAGTTTTGATGTCGCAAAAGCTAGTTTTGAAGTCGCAAAAGCTGGTTTGATGAAAGATTGTTTAAATAATTCCATAACGCTTAATTAGTTCAACAGAACAACTCCACAGATTTATCCGTGGGGTTGCGACTATTACCGCAAGGCGGAATTAAAATAATGCTTTTTAGCGCCGCGTGCAACTTTCTTTTAAACTTAACCCCCAGTTTGCAGGGAAGGGGAGCAAGAATCAAAGCCTCTCCATCTTTTGGGGCTACGCTGTATACACAAGTCGAATTACCCCCCTTAATCCCCCCTTGTAAAGGGGGGAAACAAGAAAAGAAATCTAGTTCCCTCCCCTTTATAAGGGGAGGGTTAGGGTGGGGTAATCAGCTATTTCAGACTTGTGTCTACACCGTAGTCATTTCGGCTAGAGGGGGATGAGATTAAGCACACTAAAAATTTATTTTTATAACTGAAAATTTTATTTTATTTATATGTTAAGTAACTTTTAGGATGTTATTTGTATAATCTATCATTCAGTCTGAATTATCGAATGTATAATCTATCATTCAGTCTTATTGATTATTAACCTCTGTTACTCATTGATAGGTTGAAATTTGGGAATTATGGCATCTCTTTTTCAGACATAACATATCACTCACTTAGTAGTTATTTATTAACGGGATTTGAGAAGTTATATAGGCATACTCTATCCTAGACATGACCTAAACTTGTGCTTCAAAAATCATGAGCCATTATATGAATAGTTAGCACGTTAACAGCACTATCCAATGTCTCAAGACTTATTAAACTCCTTTCAAGAAGCATACAGTAATCTCGAACTGTTTCCGTTAATGGAACGGAACGAAATGGAAAGATTTCGAGTCGAATATGGTGATGATTTGATTGCAGACCTGAACCAATTAGTAGAAGATAGTCCTAATGGAGATGGCAAAATAGTCTTTACAGGACATCGAGGATGTGGTAAGTCTACTTTGTTAGCTGAGTTTAGCCGACAAATTCAAGATAAATATTTTGTAGTTCTGTTTTCTATTGCCGATAAAATTGAAATGTCGGCAGTTAATCATATTAATATACTGTTTGCGATCGCAGTTAATTTAATGACAGAGGCAGAAGCCCGCCGAGTTGATATTCCACAATCGACTAAAGAAGCTCTTTATAAGTGGTTTGCTACCCGCACTCGCACTGAAGAATTAAATTTGCAAGCAGAAGCTAGTATAGGTTTTGACCTCTTAAAATTGATTAGCTCTAAATTAAAAGCTGATGCAAGCGTTCGGGATGAAATTAAGCAAGAATTTGAACGCAAGTTATCAGATTTAGTTGCGAGAATTAACGAAATAGCTGCTTTAATTCAAGCTGCAACTAAACAAAACGTTTTAGTAATTATTGATGATTTAGATAAACTGGATTTAGGCAGAGTTAACGAAATTTATCGAGATAACATTAAAGCTCTTTGTCAACCTAACTTTCAAATTATCTACACTATCCCGATCGCAGTCCTTCGAGAAACATTTATTAGCACAATAATTGCTACTGAAACCAACGATCAAGTTGTGGCAATGCCTGTATTAAAAATATTTGATAAAGGTAAAAATCGCTTACCGAATGCCCAACCTCGTCGGGAAGCAACAAAGATTCTCGGTGAAGTTTTACAAAAGCGGATTCCCAGTGAATTAATCGCGGTAGAAACTGCTGAAAAAATTGTGATTTACAGTGGTGGCGTATTGCGAGAATTAATTCGGATTTCTAAAGAATGTTGTCGTATATGTTTGCGAACTATCCGGCGAAACCCCTCAGCCGAAGTTATTATTGATGATAAAATTCTTCTGCAAGCAATCAATAAAATTCGCAATGATTTTTCGATACGCTTAGGAAAAACTGATATCGATATTTTGCAGAGCGTTTATGAACAATTTATGCCCAACGACCCGAAACAAGCAGAGTTTTTAGATTTGTTACATGGGCTGTATGTTCTAGAATATCGCACTGATGAAACTTGGTATGATGTTCATCCAATTATTATCGAAAGCTTGAGAAGACAGGGAGCCATTAATGTTAAATGAGGAATTATTTGATGAAGGAGAAAATCAAGATGCGTATGATGATTTAATTGTTTCTATTGAAGCTCAAAAGCGGGGATTAAATTTACTGATTGCAGTTTGCGATGATGCTAGCTTTCGCGATCGGATTATTGCTCAATATGAAGCTGAACTACAACCCGCCTTCGGTGTATATCGAGTAACTCTAGCACGTCAAGAACCTAGTCTCAAAGCTGCTATTAACCAACTGGTACAACAAGAAGAATATCTCCGTCAGCAGAACCCGGCGGTAATCACTGTGACGGGTGCTGAACAATTGTATTTTCTCAGATTGGGAAATGAGCAATCGGAACAGGAGAAATTGTTTGGTTACTTACAGTGGACAAGGGAAGGATTGCGCGAATTTCCATTTGCGATCGTGCTTTGGGTAACTAATCAAATTTTAGTCAACTTAATTAAAAAAGCTCCTGATTTTTGGAGTTGGCGCAACGGTGTATTTCGGTTTGAATCTCAAAAGACAAATGCTATTCCTGGTAAAGAATTAGAAAATATCCGCTTTGTTTTTCGAGACACAGAATTAGCTAGCACAGATACTAATGAAACTAATCGCTTTTTCTTACCCATTCAAGATTTACAAAGGTTAATCGAGAAAGTAGAACAAGAACGGGGAACTAAAGACCCCACCTTGGCTACTTTATACTCAAGATTGGGCGATATTTACCACAGCAGATTAGATCGGGGTGAATCTCAAAACTATCAAGAAGAACAAGAATTAGCAATTAAATATTTGCGGAAAGCGAGTGAGTTACAAAATGAATTAGGTTTGCAGATAGATTTAGCTAATAGTCTCAACAATTTAGCAGGAATATATCGTGCAACGGGAAACTACAGTGAAGCCGAACCCTTATATAAACAAGCTTTAGAACTGAGAAAACGTCTGTTAGGAGAAAATCATCCTGCTTTTGCTACTAGCCTGAATAATTTGGCAGGACTTTACAAATCTACTGGACAATATAGTAAAGCAGAACTCCTATATAAACAAGCTTTAGAACTGAGGAAAGGATTGTTAGGAGAAAACCATGCCGACGTCGCTGCCAGTCTGAACAATTTGGCATTACTATATGATGAACAAGGACGTTATGACGAAGCAGAACCTCTGTATTTGCAATCATTAGAACTCGAAAAACGTCTGCTAGGTGAAAATCATCTTTCTTTTGCTCTGATACTAAATAATTTAGCGCTACTTTATTATCATCAAGGACGTTACAGTGAAGCCGAACCTTTGTCGCAACAAGCAATAGAATTAGATAAGCGATTTTTGGGAGAAGAAAATCCTGATGTTGCCACAGATTTGCACAATTTAGGTTTAATATACCGCGCTCAAGGACGCTACAGTGAAGCGGAATCTTTATTTTTAGAATCATTAGAACTCAAGCAGCGTGTATTACAAAAAGCGCATCCGCTATTAGCAGATACGATCTATGCTCTGGGTTATATGTACAGAGAACAGGGACGTTACAATGAAGCGGAACCCTTATGTATAAAAGCCTTAGAACTTGATAAGCACCTATTGGGAGAAAATCATCCCAATGTTGCCGAAAGTCTCAATAATCTGGCAGAAATTTATCGTGAAACTGGACGTTACTGTGAAGCAGAACCGCTTTATTTGCAAGCTTTAGATATTTGCGAACGAGTCTGGGGTGTAAATCATCACCGTAGTGTTACTGTTCGTCAAAATTTAGATAAACTTGCCGCAGCAATGCAGAATAATTAAAAGGAAGTAGCGATTGAAACGATCTGTGATGAAAAACCTAATAACAATGACTAAAAATGTTCGCAATATATAAGCTAAGGTAGGCAATTTATGACTCAAGCTATACCCAAATTAGTAACCTTTGAAGATTTTGCAGCTTGTCGTCCTGAAGGTGGAAGGTATGAATTACATGATGGCGTGATTGTTGAAATGGCACAATCAGTAGGAGAGCATGAAGATATTGTTGGGTTTTTGGTTGAAAAAATTGCAGTTGAGTACGTTCGCAATGGTCTACCTTATTTCATCCCAAAAACAGCATTAGTTAAATCTGCTATTAGTCAGTCTTGCTATTCTCCAGACTTGCTATTACTCAACCGTCCTGCTTTAAAATTAGAGCCACTTTGGCAGAAATATTCTACGGTTGAGTTTGCCGATTCTATCCCTTTAGTGATTGAAGTTATTAGTACTAACTGGCGGGATGATTATTATAAAAAGCTAGGTGAATATGAACAAATAGGGATAAAAGAATATTGGATTGTTGATTATTTAGCTATCGGTGGTAAAAAGTTTATCGGTAATCCTAGACAACCTACTATCTCTATCTACCAATTAGTTGACGGTGAATACCGAGTTACTCAATTTAGAGGCGATGACCGCATCGTATCACCTATTTTTCCCGAACTAAACCTGATTGCTCAACAGATTCTGCAAGCTGGTAGTTCCCAGTTCTAGCCGCGATCGCACACAGTCTATACTTTTAGATACCCGACTTCTTAAACAAGTCGGGTATCCCTGGGAAGCTTGCTCAATTGTCCTGCAAATCTACTAGCGAACGCCAACAAAACCAGCTTTCTCAATTGCCCTTTGTCCCTGATCGGTTAATAAAAGATTGGCATAAGCATTTCCAATCTGCTGTTCCCGTCCTTTATTCTGCTTAATAATCACAAACAAATTCGCAATCATCGGATAGCTGCCATTTTCGATCGCCTGAGTATTTAGCTGGTTGCGCTGACGCGGACACTGTTCAGGCGAAACCATCGGCGTTTGATAAGGGGTAATTAGCCGATCGGAACTCTGACCCAATGGTAAAGCCTTCACGCTACATTGAAAGACTACCGAACGGGCAGAAGCATAATACACACCACCAGGGGTTTTACTGAGTTGGCGCACTGCCTCTGTAGCTGAGTAGACATATTGCACATTAGAGCCAAATGCTTGCCCTTTTAAGTCGCTATTGCTAGGAAATATTACTGTATCTGCGTCTTCTGGTCGTTGCGAAAAAGCTGTGATGGGTAGATTTGGCCCGCCGACTTGATTCCAGTTAGTAATTTTCCCCAAATAAATTTGCTGCAATTGGTCAACAGTTAAACCAGGCACATTGAGTGATGGGTTGACTACCACTGCTATCCCATCTTTACCCACTTGGCGTTCCTCAAGGGTAAAACCTCGCTCTTTTGCCATAGCTTGTTCTTCATCTGTGAGGGGACGGGAAGACTGAGCAAAGTCTATTTTCCCATCAAGCAACATCCGAATGCCAGAGCTAGAACCAGGACTACCATTAACAGGGTTTACGTAGCGTAATCGTAGTTCCGGGCGATCGCTCTGGATCTGAGAATCTACCAATTGCCGAATAGATGCCCAAGCGGTACTACCTCCGTAGTTGAATGATGCAGGGGGAACATCAGCAACTGTCTGAAAAGTTGATTCATTCTTAGAGACGCGATTGAAATTTTGATTAGAGGAATTAACGCTGTTGCCAGACAATAAATTTGGCTTCAATAACCACCAAAGTAATCCGCCAATAACCATAAGTGTGAGAACTTTACCAATAATCAAACCTCTAAGAAAGAGGGAGATTTCGCTGTTAATTAAAGCTTTTCTTTGATTTGTATTGTCCATTTTTTTAAATATTGTTTCATTGTATTTATCTTACAGGAATATCTAGGTATTTATCCTACAGTAATCTTGAAATATTTAAATTTACAGTAAATTTGTAATAGCTAGTTAATAGCCAGTTTGATGATTGCTGCTAGATAATTAACTTTTCTAATTTAGTGAAATTAAATTTACTCTTTGGTAGTTTTTGCAATGGTGCAATTGCTTTGACAGATTCTTTTATTAGCTGCTGATTTAGCTAGTAGACTACTTATATTAGTTAATAACGGGAACTCAATCTTTCTATAAAACTCTTTAGTGGAGTAGGTTGGTTTGGAAGCGATGTCCCCGTATTAATAAATGTATAGATTAAAACTATTACTATCAAACTCGTAGTTGCACCAAGACCAATACCCAGTAGCAAAATAAAGTTTCTATAAGTTAGCAAATTGGTATCATCAGCCTTGTAGTTGATGTCAGGAGATTGTGATGACTGTAATAACGCTACATCAGAATTAAGTGCTTGTAAAGCTTCTGTGGCAGACTGATAACGCTGGTTGTAGCGATCGCGAACCATTGTATCTAAAATATTTGCCAGAGCATCACTTACCTCTGCCTTGTCGCGCCAGATAACTTCTCCAGTAGTGGGATCTTCTGGTAATTGCTCAGGCATTAAACCTGTTAAAGCTTGGATGCCAATCATCCCGACTGCATAAATATCGCTGCAAAGTTTTGGCTTTCCCTTAGCCTGTTCGCTTGGCATATAGCCAGGAGTCCCAACCGCAATTGTTAAGCCTGCTCCCAAAGCACCAATTTTCTTAATACTCCCAAAATCAATTAGCACAATCTTTCGATCGGAGTACCGCCGCATTAAGTTTTGAGGCTTAATATCTCGGTGAATAATATCGTGTTGGTGGACGAAAGCCAGTACTTCTAGGATGTCTTTTAATAAATTTACGACTGTATTCTCGTTGAGACGCTGACCTGGGACAATTTCTTGAGTCAAGGCATGACCGTCAATATATTCCTGAACTAAATAGAAATCCCCGTCTTCATTAAAATGAGCAAACAGTCTGGGAATTTGCTCGTGGTTGTTGCCTAGCTGGTATAAAACTTCTGCTTCCCGATCGAATAGCTTTTTAGCAATGGGTAGAACAGCAGGGTTGGAATCTTTTGGATGGAAATGTTTGACCACACAATGAGGTTGTCCTGGTAAATCCAAGTCAATGGCCAAGTAGGTATCACCAGAACCGCCACTTCCTAACTGTTTGACAATCTCAAAGCGATTCCGAAGTGTTTTTCTGTTGAAAGAGGAGCGATGTCTGTTACGTGTAGCACCCCCTACTAAGTAAGTATTACCAGATTCTCCGCTTCCTATCACTTTGACAGTTTCAAAGCGACTTCGGAGTGTTTTTCTAACTAGAGGGTTCTGGCTCATGTGGCGTATACTACTTCTTAATTTACTGACCATTCAGAGCTTGAGTGAGGTTATTAATAACTGCTTGCTGCTAGATTTGCCGATCTTTGCGGCAGTTAGCTATCGCGCGACCTATGCTTTGGATACCTTTGGTGCTTAGTTGCTTGACTGCTTTGTTAAATACTCTTACAAGTATCTTAATACAAAATTAATTTATGAAATACTTCTGTAATATTATCACTTAAGTAAATTTAAGACTAGTCCACAGTATTTAAACTGTGGGCAGAGAATAAGATTTATGAGTTAAGATGGTTAATTTTTTTAATTGTTAAGTCTGATTACTGATGAAACCTTGAGCAGTGAAATTTCAAGGCACAAGTAGCAATTAAAGTGTTCGCTACTATTTTGTCATCAGATTCTAGTCGTTACTAACTGCGATCGCGTTGTCAGATCGATGTGAGTTTGACGAAAAAACTAAAAAAGATTGGGTAAGTTTTTGAGATAGTTAGGTGTAACTTTTCAATTACTCACACATTTTACGATCTCGATTTACTAATAATTATAGCAAATCTTTAATGCGTATTCGCTTCCACAAAATGCCCCAATTAATATGTGTGATACCAATTGTTAAAAAAAATCCATTCCTACCTACCCTTAGCAAGGCGAGGGTGCGTGTCAGCGCAGGTTGGGTTATCTGTCGTAAACATTTTTTGAATTGGTATCAAATACTTCAATGAGAAAGCAAAGCGAATTACAATACTTGCAATCTCGCCAATAACTTCAAGTTTCTTGCTACTTTTATGAATAAAATAAATATTAGAATTATATTTCCTTAAATATAAATCCGTATAAATTTGCGAACTTTATTTATTGGTTTACTCAGTCCTTATAACATTAATTTACAGTATATTAACTGGTTCTTCAATACTTTCTCTAAAACATCCTACTTTTCCGACTTTTCCCACCTTTTACTTTACTCGCCTTTTTATCACTTTCAATCACTCAGTTGCATCTAGCAAAAGTAATAGTTGGAATAAATAGTTGAAGCTGATTTTTATATATTTTTTATTTAACTTTTTTAGGTAGGCAATAAATATACCTTATTTATATTAATAATCTTTGTATAAGGCAATACAGAAAAATTGTTTAACCTTTACCGCTTACCCTTTTCCCTACAATGCCAAGAAGTCTAAGGTTTTTGGAGCTAACCCAAGCGTATTGTTGCATAAGAGTAGCACTTCTACGTCTTTATGTTCATTTTCACTGATATTTTTATTCTGTTAATTAAAAAAGCCCCCTAGTGGGGGCTGATTAAGTTGTCCGCGTGGATTAAACAACTAGTTAATTAATACTTACAGTAGATACAGTAATCCGAACAAAATAATCCAAATTACGTCAACGAAGTGCCAATAAATTTCGGCTGCTTCAATGCCAAAGTGCTTTTCGTTACTATAGTGACCCGGAAGGCGCGATCGCCACAACACGGCAACGATTGCCAAAACGCCGATGGTAACGTGCAATCCGTGGAAACCAGTCAAAACGTAAAATGCACTCGCAAATAAATTGGTAGTTAGACCAAATTCTAAATGGGTATATTCATATACTTGACCCACCAAGAAGATAGCACCCATTGCAGCGGTAATTGCTAACCAGATTTGCGCACCCCGCGCATCGTTCTTTTTGATAGCAGTATCGGCATTGTGCATGACAAAACTACTAGAAATTAGATTGATGGTGTTGACTCCAGGTAACAAAAGTTCTAATTCTGGAGTACCTGCTGGCGGCCATGCAGGTAAGGTAGCACGGAAAGCCAAATAGGCTCCGAACAACCCCATAAAAATCATCCCTTCAGCAATTAGGAAGACAATTAGCCCAAACATCCGATGGTCTGGATGTTCTTCATGATGACCGACGGACGCTTCCGCTGCATGGTGATGATTTAGTTCGGTTTTAGCTGGGTCAATAGTTTGACTTTGCATGAATTTTTATAAGTGGGGAATGGGGAATGGGGAATGGGAGTTAGAAGTTAGGAATTAGAAGTTAGGAGTTAAAAATTAGGAGTTAAAAATTTTGAACTAACAACTTTATTAAAGTCATAACTCATCATTCATAACTCATAACTCATAACTCATAACTCCTAACTCTATTTCCGATCTTCGGGATTAGCAGCAACCGCTGGATCGGGTTCTGCTCTTAATACTGAGTTCGGCCCGCCAGATAAGACTGGATTGGGATCGGACAAAGGTACACCTTCGTCAGCCTTTTCTAAACCGTAGTCGTAGGGGCCTGTAGCTAGTACTGGGGTTCGATCGAAATTTTCGATCGCTGGCGGTGAGGTTGTCATCCATTCTAAGGTAAGTGCCCTCCAGGGATTATTACCAGCTTTTTCACCGTATAACCAACTCCAAATCGCATTAATGATGAAGGGGAATGTCGAAACTGCTAGTATGTAAGCGCCGTAAGTGCAGATTTCGTTGAGAAAGGTAAATTTGGGGTCATACTGGGCAATACGGCGGTTCATGCCCATTAATCCCAGCTTGTGCATTGGTAAGAAGGTCATATTTAGACCAACTATTGTTAAGGCAAAGTGAACTTTACCCCAAAATTCGTTCACCATTCGTCCCGTCATTTTCGGGAACCAGTGGTAAATGCCTGCATAAATCCCTAACACGCTACCGCCAAAGAGCACGTAGTGTAAGTGTGCTACCACAAAATAGGTGTCGTGAACGTGAATATCAAAAGGCACTGCTGCCAACATCACGCCACTGATCCCGCCGATGACAAAGGTGCCAACAAAGCCAATGGCGAAGAGCATGGCAGTATTAAGCCGGATTTTCCCACCCCACATGGTTGCTAACCAACTGAATATTTTAATTCCCGTAGGTACGGCAATGATCATCGTGGTGATCATAAAGAACATCCGCAACCAACCGGGGATACCGCTGGTAAACATGTGGTGCGCCCAAACAATTAGCCCCAGAAAGCTAATAGCGAGAGACGAATAAGCGATCGCTTTATAGCCAAAAATCGGCTTGCGGGAATGCACGGGAATAATTTCTGAAATTGCCCCAAAAAAGGGCAAAATCATGATGTAAACGGCTGGGTGGGAGTAAAACCAGAACATGTGCTGGTACACAACTGGGTCGCCACCCCCAGTTGGGTTAAAAAATGTCGTTCCTGCGAATAAGTCAAAAGCCAGCAAAATTAAACCAGCTGCTAACACTGGTGTAGATACCAAAGTCAGCGCCGAGGTAGCAAACATCGCCCAGCAGAACAACGGCATTTGATGAACACCCATACCGGGGATACGCATCCTGAGCAATGTGACCAGAAAATTGATTGCTCCTAAAATCGATGACGTACCTAGTAGGAGGACGCTCATAATCCAAATTCCCTCACCGACTTGACCTGTTACCAAGCTCAGGGGAGGGTAGGAAGTCCAACCCGCATCCGGTGCATCGCCTACCACTAAACTGAGGATCAACAATAAACCCGCAGGCGGAATCATCCAAAAGGCAACAGCATTCAAGCGCGGAAATGCCATATCCTTTGCCCCAATCATCAAAGGGATGAGGAAGTTAGCAAAACCCGCACCAGCTGGCACGATCCACAAGAAAATCATGATCGTGGCGTGCAGCGTAAATAAGCTGTTGTAGACTTCAGGGGTGACGAAATCGACTTCTGGAGTTCGCAGTTCTGTACGAACCAAGTCAGCCATCACGCCACCGATACAGTAAAAAATGAATGTAGTGACTAGGTATTGAATCCCAATCACCTTATGGTCAGTGTTGAAACTAAAGTAGTCTTGCCATTTTCTGATCCCTGACTCCTCAACAAGAGCAGGGGCGTTGGCAGTTTCTTGCACTTGAGCTTGGGTCATTTGTCATTTGTCCTTTGTCCTTTGTAATTTGTCCTTTGTCACTTGTCCTTTATCACCTGTCATTTGTATGAGTACTAATGACCAGTGACTAATGACTAATGACTAATGACCAATGACTATTTGTGAACTTGATGCAGGATTTCTGGCTTAATTCCCATATCCTTGGTGTAAGGAGCGAGAAATTCATTTGGGGATAGATTCGCAGGGTTAACAGCAACGGCTTGATTTAGTGTTTCTTTGCTGGCAACTAGCTGTTCTTGCATCCATTTGTCAAAGGCTTCTTGTGGCTCAACAACTACTGGCGCTCTCATTGCACCGTGGTAGGGGCCACAAAGTTCTGCACAGATCAGGGTATAGTCTCCTGCTTTTTGAGGGGTGAAGCGAATCTCGCTTTGCCTACCGGGGATCGCATCTTGTTTCAAGCGGAATTCTGGAACCCAGAAGGCATGAATGACATCGTTGGCGGTCATACTGATTTGCACTTCTCGCCCGATGGGGACGTGCATTTCACCTGTAGTTATACCAGTTTCAGGATAGGTGAAAATCCAGGCATATTGTAAACCAGTGACGTTGACTTGTAATTCTGCTGGTTTACCTGCTTTATCAGGAGTTCCCCCAATCGTCGGGGCAACACTACCGACACCTGGGGCATTCCGCAGTTGGGGAATTTGGTCAGCATTGCGGACTTCTGCGGTAGCTGGGTCTTGCATTGCCTCATCAGATTTTTCTTGATTGAGGTTGGGCTCGGTGCTGGGTGGAGTATCGCTTAAAGTTGCGGCCATAGCACTCCCATGCCCTGGCATTTTCATCGACTCCTGATTCATCATCGGTGCTTCATGGATAGCATGGGGATCAAAGCCACCGATTTCGTTGTAAACATCAAAGCTGTAAACAGAAATACCGATAACGATAATTGCTGGGATCGCCGTCCAGAGAATTTCTAGAGGTACATTGCCTTCAACTGGTGGGCCGTCTTCATTGTCACCTGCACGCCGACGATATTTAAATGCAGAGTAAATTAAAACACCTTCGACGAGCAGGAATATACCTGTTGAAACGATCATCATCGCGTTGAACAGACCATCCACTAAGACGGCTTCATCCGTGGCTGCTGCTGGCAACAGACCGTGATTTTGACCGTACCAAAGGCTGGCGAGCGTTAGCACGATGCCAATGAGTAATGTCCAGATTGAACTTGGAATCTTCACGGCTTACTTAATTGAATTTACTACGTTATCTTAAAGCTGCTCACTTACTAAGGTAGTCTAGGCTGTCAGACATGGGGGAGAAAGGTCTGAAATTTTTATTAATTTTTTTGGCTATTTCACTAATTTTTAGTATGAGTTTACTATCATACAACGCCAAAAATAGATGAAAATCAGTGAAAAAGTTTAAGGAAAAATTTAGGATGTTTAAATTTATTCCCATGAATCAATTTCTCACATCTTGAAAAATACCTAAAGCTTCAGGCAAAACCTTTCTGGAGTGATTCAAAGTATAAGTGAGTGCTAATCTATAAACCCATAGCCTATACGCTAGGGTGGAGATGGGACACTAAAAGAAAATTGAAAATTTTAAGAGATTCACCAAGAGCGGGCAGAAGGTATCCTTCATGAGCGAATTTGTCCTACAACAACAAAATGAAGCGGCGCTTCAGCAGCAAAAACCCAAGGAAATGATTCGTCGCTTGGTGTGGAAAATATGCATAGCCACCTTAATTTTGATGGCAATAGGCAGCGCCACCCGTGTGATGAATGCTGGACTTGCTTGCCCAGACTGGCCCTTATGCTATGGCGAACTGGTGCCAGCCAAGCAAATGAATCTCCAAGTGTTTTTGGAGTGGTTTCACAGATTGGATGCGGCTTTAATTGGTGTAAGCGCGATCGCACTCTTCGGTTTGTCGTGGTGGCATCGTCGTTTCTTACCCTCTTGGCTGCCTTGGGCATCTACATTCGCCCTATTTCTAATCGTCTTCCAAGGCATCTTGGGGGGACTCACCGTTACCGAACTGTTGCGGTTTGATATCGTTACCGCTCATTTAGGAACGGCGCTGTTATTTTTTTGCACCCTGCTGATTATCGGCACGGGACTTACTCCCTATCAGGGGAATGGAACCGTTGGTAAGTTGCCTTGGGTCGGTTTAACTGCCACTGTTCTGGTTTACCTGCAAAGTCTCTTGGGTGCTTTGGTAGGCTCTCGCTGGGCGCTACACCAATGCCTCGGCGGTTCTCAACTTTGTACTGTAATGTACAGTCATATTGCTGGTTTGGTGCCGCCTTCCTTGGCAACCTTGGCAATAGTATTTATCTGTTGGCGGACACCAGCACTACATCCAGCCTTACGGCGACTGGCAAATTTGGCTGGTGCGTTGCTAACCTTACAAATCTTGTTGGGATTCGCCACTTTCAAATTACATCTCCAAGTAGAGCCTCTCACCGTCTCTCACCAAGCTATAGGAGCTACTTTGCTGGGTACTTTGGTGGTTTTCACAGTTCTCGCACTGCGTGACTCTGTGAGTGCTGAGTCACGAGTACTGAGTGCTGAGTAGGGAATGGGGCATTGGGCATTGGGGAGGCAGTGCGGTCTTCTCCCAAGGGGAGACGCCAAGGGCGATGGGGTCTCCCCAAGTAGAGCAACTGCCGTCATTGAGCATTGGTTCTTCTCCTTAATCTCCCTCTGCTCCCTCATCTCCCCCTGCTCCCCACTCTCCACTAAACGACGAAAGCCGCAACGGCGAGTATTGCGATCTATGCAGGTGCAGAAAATCTGTGTTTTCGTTTGCTTAAAAGAGCCAGCTTGAGCGGGGGCTGTATATAAGTTGTTGAAAAATAAGGAACCAGAGCCAAAATGATTGAGACTAATGTCTCTCGCCACCACGGAACATTTTTACAGGTAATTCAAAGTTACTACCAGCTAACCAAGCCTCGGATTATTCCGTTGCTTTTGATTACTACGGCTGGGAGTATGTGGATTGCTGCTAAGGGTGAAGTAGACCCATTGCTGTTGCTAGTAACTCTCACTGGTGGCACCTTGGCTGCTGCAAGCGCCCAGACGATTAACTGTGTCTATGACCGAGATATTGATTATGATATGGAGCGGACGCGCCATCGTCCGATGCCATCCGGTAAGGTACAGCCGCGCGATGCTCTAATTTTTGCGATCGCACTAGCGACAATTTCCTTTACACTCCTAGCAGTATTTGCCAACCTGTTAGCCGCCCTGCTAGCATTTTCTGGGATCGTTTTTTATATTTTGGTTTATACCCACTGGCTAAAACGCCACAGCACCCAGAATATCGTTATTGGTGGAGCTGCTGGGGCAATTCCGGCGTTAGTGGGTTGGGCTGCTGTCACAGGCACATTAAGCTGGTCAGCATGGTTAATTTTTGCCATCGTCTTTTTGTGGACACCGCCCCATTTCTGGGCTTTAGCTCTGATGATTCGGGATGATTACGCAAAAGTTGGGATACCAATGCTACCTGTGATTGAAGGTGATACGGCAACCGTGAAGCAGATTTGGTACTATACGCTGGTAACAGTATTTGCAACCGTGTTATTGGTATATCCTTTGGGCGCGAGTGGAATTCTTTATGCTGCGATCGCCCTAATTCTGGGAGGATTATTTATCCACAAATCTTGGCGGTTGTTGCAAAATCCAGAGGATCGCGCTGTAGCTAAAGAGTTGTTTCTGTTTTCCATCTCCTACATGATGCTGTTGTGTCTGGGGATGGTAGTTGATAGTCTTCCCGTTACCCATAATTTAATTAGTGCGGTGAGTAATCATCTGCATTTTATTGGATAGGGGATGGAAAATTTAGCGATCGCGTTTGGTAAAGGGGCGCGATCGCATTTTCGGAAATTAAAAATTATACATAATACTTAGAGTTTGGCGGATTTGCGATTAAAAATAAAATTTCAGTTGTAACCAAATTGATTAAAAAGCTGAATGTTGACAAATTACATTCGTACAGCAATGCATAAAGCAACTTATGAGTTGCTTGAGGATGGAACTTTCTACGGCGAAATTCTAGAATGTCAAGGTGTGTGGGCAAACGCTACAACATTAGAAGCTTGCCGGGAGGATTTGCAAGATACTCTTGAAGGATGGATTGTACTAGGATTGCGTTTGGGTCATACTCTACCAATACTTAATGATGTTGACCTGAATCTTACCAAAGAGGTCGCCTAATGCCACCCTTTGGATCAATTAATCGGCGGGATCTGATTCATTATCTAAAAGATGCAGGTTTTGATGGGCCTTACCCAGGTGGTAAGCATCAATACATGGTAAAAGATGAATTAAAGCTGACAATTCCCAATCCACATCAGGGAGACATCAGCCCAAGCTTACTAAATAGAATATTACGTCAAGCTAATATCAGCAGAGATGAATGGGAGACGTTATGAATTATATGCTTAATCATCCTAGTCTTGATGTGAGGGCAGAAAATCTTTTTCTTCTTCCATCCAATCTCATACTCCATATCGCTCTGGGTAGTTGTCCTACCGCAGCAGTTAATGTAAATGATAGAAATTCATAAGGCTTCCAATTATTTTTAATCCGCCATCCTAGAGACTCACCGAAATATTTCCAGGTTTCCAAATCTAAGTCAGGTTTTCCCCCAACGCTGTCCCATATTTGCTTCTGGATACTAAAACCAAAGCGCCCATTACTGTATTTTACCCACAAGCGATCAATAGTTAAGAGGTCTTGACAGGGAAACTGTTTTATATCTTCTACTCTGAGGTAACATTCTTTTTCTCGATGAGATATTTTAAGCATAAGCTTCCAGGTTTCTTGATCGGCTTCTCTCCATTTTCCAGATGCTAGTAGCTTTTGCAAAATTGTATAATCTATCCCTACTGCTGAATTTAGATTCTCAGCATTAAGAGCTTGTATAACCTCATCAACAGATTGATAGCGTTCCTCCACATAATCCTGAATTAACTTATCTAAAACTTGCCCAAACTCAGGAGTAATACTTCTACCTTGTAATAAGTATTTTCTCCAAATCCAGCAACCCTTGAGTGCATCATAAAGTTCATCATAACCATCTGCATTTGGTAAAACTTGGGTTAACAGACGAATACAAGTTACACCCAAACTATAAAGGTCATTGTCCACACTTAATGCAAAACTTATTGTCATCAAGGTTAAACGGATTTGCACAACTAGAATTAGAACAGTAAAGCATATTTGGGAATATATCAGCAGATAGTGTCTATGTTCAGTTTTCCCAATTTCTGCTTACTGGGTTTCACCAGTCTTAATATTTTTGAACGGATTTACTTCTAGTGGCGGCTACAGTCTCAAATTACTTTTGCTAGCGTAGTGATATAAGGTTTATCGCTCCCCAGTAAGCGCCTGGAAGCAAAAGGATTAATATGGCTCATTTAAATCAGCGTCGCTCTCAAAATGTCAACGGCGATTTTTATGTAGATACTACCTGTATTGATTGTGATACCTGTCGCTGGATGGCTCCTGAAGTATTTTATGATGTTGATGACCAATCGGCTGTTTACCATCAACCAACGAATGAGGCGGAAAGATTAGCAGCGCTGGAAGCACTTTTGGCATGTCCTACTAGTTCTATTGGCACAGTTGAGAAACCAAAAGATATCAAAGTTGCTCAAGAAAAGGTTCCAATATTAGTAGCAGAAAATGTTTACCACTGCGGCTATCATTCTGAAAAATCTTACGGTGCAGCTAGCTATTTAATTCAGCTTCCAGAAGGTAACATATTGGTGGATTCTCCCCGGTTTACGCCGCCTTTAGTTAAGCGTTTAGAAGAACTGGGGCCAATTCGTTACATGTATTTAACTCATAAGGATGATGTGGCAGATCATCAAAAGTTTGCCGAGCATTTTCAGTGCGATCGCATCCTCCATGCTGATGATATTACTGCGGATACTCGCAATGTAGAAATACAGCTAACTGGTTCTGAACCATTTACCTTGACACCAGATTTATTAATTATCCCAGTTCCCGGTCACACCAAAGGACAAACCGTACTACTCTACAAAAATAAGTTTCTCTTCACAGGCGATCATCTTGCTTGGTCAGAAAGCTTGCACCAACTGGCTGCATTCCGCGATTTCTGCTGGTATTCTTGGTCAGAACAGATTAAATCAATGCGTAACTTGGCTAATTACTCTTTTGAGTGGGTGCTACCAGGTCATGGACGAAGGTTTCATGCTGATAAGGAAACCATACGCCAGCAGATGCACAAGTGTATTGAGTGGATGGAATCTGTGAATTGACGTTAAAGAACTGACTTTTTACCTCATGTAGAAAAACCTAACCCCCTAACCCCCAACTCGTCGCGGGAAGGGGGAAATTTCAAAGTCTCTCTCCTTTTAGGAGAGAGATTTAGAGAGAGGTCAGCCTCTATTGCATACAAACCAGCGATCGCTATAACCTGAGTTTTAGCACTCTTTTAACCAAACACGGATTATGAAAAAGCTGATCAACAAGCCAGAAGACTTTGTGCGCGAAAGTCTAGAAGGTATGGCGGCGGCTCATTCCGATTTAATTAAACTGAACTACGATCCCGCTTTTGTCTATCGAGCCAATGCACCTATTCCGGGTAAAGTAGCAATTATTTCAGGTGGTGGCAGTGGACATGAACCAATGCACGCTGGCTTCGTGGGCAAAGGAATGCTTGATGCAGCTTGTCCTGGTGAGGTTTTCACTTCACCAACTCCAGACCAAATGCTAGAAGCAGCAAAGCTTGTAGATGGAGGCTCTGGTATTATTTATATCGTCAAAAATTACAGTGGCGATGTGATGAACTTTGAAATGGCAACGGAGTTAGCCCGTAGTGAGGGCATTAGATCGCTAAATATTTTGATTGATGACGATGTAGCAGTGAAAGATAGTCTCTATACCCAAGGACGGCGAGGTGTAGGAACAACAATCCTGGCAGAAAAAATTTGTGGTGCGGCGGCTGAGGCAGGGTATGATTTGCCACAAATAGCAAATTTGTGTCGCCGAGTAAATTTGAATGGGCGGAGTATGGGAATTGCTCTAACATCTTGTATAGTCCCCGCTAATGGAACGCCGACATTTGAATTGAGCGATCGCGAAATTGAATTAGGTATCGGTATTCACGGTGAGCCAGGAACAGAACGTACAGCCATCAAATCAGTAGATGAGATTACCGAAATTTTAACGCGATCGCTCATTGAAGATGCACCATACACCCGCACACTGCGCGAATGGGATGAAGATAAAGAAGAATGGGTAGATGTAGAGCTAACAAGTCTACCATTTGCCAAAGGCGATCGCTTATTAGCTTTCGTCAATAGTATGGGTGGAACCCCAATTTCCGAACTGTATATTGTTTACCGCAAACTCGCCCAAATCTGCGAACTGCAAGGATTGCAAATTGTGCGAAACTTGATAGGCCCTTACATTACATCTCTAGAAATGCAAGGTTGCTCCATTACCCTGCTGAAATTAGATGATGAAATGATCGGGCTATGGGATGCACCAGTAAAAACGCCAAGTTGGCGTTGGGGAATTTAACTAATTACGAATTATGTTGACTCAAGCGCAGATATTGCAATGGTTGCAGGCTTATGCAACGGAGATAGAGCAGAATAAAGCCTATTTGACAGAATTAGATGCTGCGATCGGAGATGCTGACCACGGGATCAATATGGATCGCGGCTTCAAAAAAGTAAGCGCTCAGTTACCAACTTTTACAGACAAGGATATCAGCAGCATTCTCAAAGCCGTGAGTATGACCTTAATTTCTTCTATTGGCGGTGCTAGTGGCCCTCTTTATGGCACTTGGTTTTTAAGAGCCAGTACAGCAGTAGTTGGTAAGCAAGAATTAACAGAACAAGATGTTTTAGGAATACTGCAAGCAGGCTTAGATGGGGTGCTGCAACGTGGTAAAGCGCAACTAGGAGACAAAACAATGGTGGATGTGCTGTCTCCGGCTGTAGCCACTTTTGGGCAAGCTGTAAAAGAAAGTAAGGGAACGCTGGAAGCTATGCAACAGGCTGTAGTAGCAGCCCACAAAGGGTTACAGGAAACTATACCAATGCAGGCGAAAAAGGGACGGGCTAGCTACCTGGGGGAACGGAGTATCGGACATCAAGATCCAGGAGGGACTTCTGCTTATTTGATGTTGAAAACTTTGTTAGGGGTATTGGAAACCTAAACATTACAACTTATCTAATTATCTGATTCACAACAGATGCACTCTGAATACGCCATTTACCTCGTTGTCGAATCAAATCATACCGAACCCGCAAATTCTCGTTAGAAGAGTTTTTAAACTGACCATTTTCATATAACTGCGTCGCTTCCTTCACCGTAGCTACCACTGTGGCACGATCTGCAAATAAATCAATTTTCTCTACAGATTCCACCTTTACACTATGTTCGTACTTGCGGTAGCGGTTGTCTGACCTAGCCTGTTGAGCAATTAGCCGCCATTGAGACAAAGCTGAACCAGTTAAAATCTGCTCTAAGTTATCAATCTCATGATTCGGCCCTAAAGCTTCGGCTTTAGTAGATAGCCAAGTGCGAATGACTTCCTCTGCCGCTGCATCTGTTAAAGAGCCATCTAGTCCTTGTGGTTGACTATTTGGATCGGGAATAGATATTGGTGGTTGATTTATTTGTACAAACAACTGTGAAACAGGTGCAGGTCGTGTGGGAAAAAACAGATTTTTTAACCATCCAAAAGTTGTTGTGGCTAACACCCAAAAAACTAAAATACTCACCAAAGAAATAAACACTCTCCATACCAGCCGTGTTTTCCCTTCAATGGTATTAGCAAAAGTTCGCCGCCGCCGAGGACGACGAGAATGGGGGCGATTGTCCGGTAAACGCTCTCGGATAGGAGATGGAGCAGGTTTTCTCCGCCGACGCTTTTGGTTATGAGCAGGTGTAGCACTTTTAACTGAACCGTTCAAATGCTCCTTTGTGCCTCTGCTCGTTCGTTCAGCAGCAGGAACCTCTGATTTTACGTTTCCAGATGAATTCCACATCGGTGGTGAGAAGTTTGAATATTCTGGTGTGTCTGGCAAATCTAGGTCAGGTGTTCTGTTGTGGTTAAATTGCTTTGGAGTCCTAGTTGAATTTTTAGGGAAAGGCAAATTATTTGTCTGTGGCTGGGGAAAATTTTGGGGGTTAATTACAGCCCACTCATTAGTTGTTTCTGCATCAGTTGGCAGTGCTTCTAAATAAGCTTGTACCTGTTGGTTAGCAAAGTAATCTTTTAGAAACGCTTGCTGGTTTGCTAAATCTCGAAAATGGGGAAATACTTCGTGTTGTAACCATTGTTCTGCATATAGACACAGCCCTGGTAACAAATCGGGAGAGTCTTGAGATTTTTCTCTAATAAAAGCTAAAGCTTCGTACTCCTGACTAAGTTCTAAAACCCGAGTTGCTTCTTCAGTTTGTCCCAAAAGTAAAGCACATAATGACTGTTCTAAATGTACATCTTGGCGCTTGCCCAGACGCATGAGCATTTGCCTTGCTTGACGAATTAAAGCAGGTTGCCGTTGAGCAAATCCCCGCGCTATTAAGGCATAAACAGCTAAGTAAGTGGCAACAGCAGAAGGACGTTTGCTTTGGGCTTCAAATAACTTGTGCTGTTCGGCGACTGTTAAGTGGTTGCGTAACTGCTGAATAAACCGCAGAAAGTCATCTATGTTTAAACCAGAATCATCATTATTCGTGCCATCAATTCCGCCACGATCTTCTAAAAGATTTTGTAATAATTCCAAACCTTGGCTTCGTTCGGCAGTCTTTTCTTGAGGTAGTGCCAACAACTCCAAAATTCGATATGGTCGCAATTTATAAAGATCCGCCTGAATTTCCGCCTGGACGCTGGCGAACAACCCTTCGCGTACTAACAGTTCTTGACCAGTTTCTAGGGATATAGCGGCATTTTCATAGTGACCTTGTTGCCACTGTTCGCGACCTAATTCTAGACAAGCAAGGGCAACAGTCAGAACAACATCTGGGTGTTCAGCACTTTCGTGTATTTCTTCCTCTGCTAAATTATTACCCTTTCTTGGACTTGTAGCACCATTTTTATTTACCAGGTACGGACGACCTAGTTTTAGTACAAGTTCGTATTCCCCTAACTCTTGCAAAATTAATAAAGCGCCCACTAATTCGTCTTGAGTAATTTCGATACCCAGACTCTGGGTATTGCTACCCCTTTTGGTGCTTTCTGGAGAATTTTCCAGTGCTACTGCGGCAGCAGCAAGGTTATCAGGATCGTAGGCGTGGGCAAGATACAGATGATCGTAGGTACTGCGTTGTTTTGGATCTGATAAAACCACGTAAGCTTCTTCTATGAGTTGTTTACGAGAAGAAATTGCTGCCTGAGAATACTCACGTCGCGGCAATTGTACAATGCGATCGCTGTATGCCTGTCGCAATTGTTCATCACTTGCCGCTAACGGTAGTCCTAAAATTCGGTAGTAATCTAGCGGAATTCGCACAGCCTACTTCCCCTGCACCGCGATCAACATAATTTACCTAGAGCGTTCCAGGCCGTAAAACCGTGCCATAAAAATGCCGTATAGAATTTACTCTACAAGTGTATATTGCAACAACTTGTTTTGTACCTTCCCGAAATTTTGAGTCACATTTTAGTACTAATTTTTTGCTTTCGCCTAGAAAGCCTCAATTGTTTGTTTTAATTCTTAGTATTTTTGTTTAACACAACTATTATCAGCCTTCGATACCACAAACCACAACTACCGCTTTTAATCACGGCATAATTGTTGTGGCTGGAAGAATCTATTGGTGATTGATTTTTTTGGTACTTTCCTACTAGGCAGTAACAAAAATACCACTATTGAGGGTTTTACCCTGATAACAGGAGACAAAAATCATATCATAATTTACCCTTCATTACAATTACCTATTTGGGTATTATAGATTTTTGCCTGCTTTTTTTTAAATTGTTAATGGATATGCAGAAAGCAGTCTATCTTGATTGCTAGTCTGTGAAGGGGAATAGAGAGAGACAACCTAAAGTGGCAGATATTGCCCTTAGAGTCAAATCCTCACGGGGCATGAGCTGAAAAGTTAAAAATCAAAAATTAAAAATTCAGCTATTCCCTAAGACCCTTTTTTGGTGCATAAATAAAGTTTGATTGTTGAGTCTTACAAACGCTAGCCTGTTAAAAGCTGAGGTGTTATTAGACCAACTTATTTAAGACTGTAACTTTAAGTTGTACAACAGGGATACTCAAAAATAATGGTTCAAGAGCGTACTTTACCCACTTTTAATCCTGCTACTACGCAAATTACAAAAGAAGAAGGGTTACGGTTGTATGAGGATATGGTGTTAGGGCGCTTGTTTGAAGACAAGTGCGCTGAAATGTACTACAGAGGCAAAATGTTTGGTTTTGTCCATTTGTACAACGGTCAAGAAGCCGTTTGCAGTGGTGTTGTGCAGTCAATGCGACCGGGTGAAGATTACGTTTGTAGTACCTACCGCGACCACGTTCACGCTCTGAGTGCGGGAGTACCAGCAAGAGAAGTAATGGCAGAATTATTTGGCAAAGCCACAGGTTGCAGCAAAGGGCGCGGTGGTTCGATGCACATGTTTTCTGCCGAACATCGCTTGTTGGGTGGCTATGCTTTTGTGGCTGAGGGAATTCCTGTAGCAGCTGGAGCGGCTTTTCAAAGCAAATACCGCCGCGAAGTGCTGGGAGATAAAAATGCTGACCAAGTGACAGCTTGCTTTTTTGGCGACGGTGCTGCTAATAACGGTCAGTTTTTTGAGACACTAAATATGGCAGCCCTATGGAAACTGCCAATTCTGTTTGTAGTCGAAAATAATAAGTGGGCCATTGGGATGTCTCACGAACGAGCGACTTCCCAGCCAGAGATTTATAAAAAAGCCAGCGTGTTTAACATGGTTGGCGTGGAAGTGGATGGCATGGATGTACTAGCAGTGCGGGCCGTGGCTCAAGAAGCTGTAGCCCGTGCCCGTGCAGGTGAAGGCCCAACATTAATTGAGGCGCTTACCTACCGCTTCCGGGGTCACTCCTTGGCAGACCCAGATGAAATGCGAAGCAAAGCGGAGAAAGAATTTTGGTTCGCCCGCGACCCAATTAAGAAGTTGGCAGCTTATTTGCTAGAGCAAAACCTGGCGGATGAGGGAGAAATCAAAGCAATTGACCGTAAAATTCAGGATGTAATCGACGAAGCCGTTAAGTTCGCCGAAAGCAGCCCTGAACCAGACCCCAGCGAGTTATATCGTTTCGTGTTTGCAGAAGACGAATAACAAATTTAGGAGTTAGGAGTTAAAAGTTAGGAGTTATGAATTTTTAACTCCTAACTCACAACTCCTAACTTCTAACTATCCATATACCCAGGACTAAAATTTGTGTTTAGCATTGCAGTTCAACAGCAACAGTACAAGACTTATATTCTTTCTGACGAAGGCGCTGGTTCTCAGTTGGAAGTCGTACCAGAACGCGGCGGTATCATCACCCGTTGGCGCATTCAAGGGCAAGAAGTTTTCTACCTAGATACTGAGCGCTTTACTCATCCTGAGTTGAGTGTCAGAGGTGGGAATCCAATTTTGTTTCCTATTTGTGGTAATTTACCAGATAATACTTACATTTACAACGGTCAAAAATATACTCTCAAGCAACACGGTTTCGCTCGTGAATTGCCGTGGAAAGTAACAGAACAAGAAACTGGAGATAAAGCTAGTCTCACTGTCGTTCTTGATAGCAATGAGCAAACTAAGGCAGTTTATCCTTTTGATTTTCAGCTGACTTTCACCTACGAACTTCAAGGTAATACCCTTGAAGTCCGCCAACAATATAAAAACTTGTCATCTAGATCAATGCCCTTTTCGGCTGGTTTCCATCCCTACTTTCTGTGTGGTGATAAAACTCAGTTAGAGGTGGAAATTCCTTCTAAGCAGTATCAAGATAATCAAACTAAAGAAATTCACTCTTTTGACGGCAATTTTGACTTTAGCCGTGATGAAATTGATTTTGCCTTTGGACAGCTAACAAGTCAATCGGCCACTGCAATAGACCGCAGCCGGAAGTTAAAACTCACTTTGGATTATGATAATTTCTCTACCTACCTAGTATTTTGGACAGTCAAAGGCAAAGAATTCTACTGTTTAGAACCTTGGAGTGCCACCCGTAACTCTCTCAATACTGGCGATAACCTGACTGTGTTAGCACCAGGAGCTAGCCATACAGCATCTATAAGGTTAAGGGCTAATTTTTTCTAAACCCCTTTACAAATCTATAGATGTGTATGCTATGATTGCAAAGTTGCGAAATGCAGCGAAAGGGTCGCTAACTCAACGGTAGAGTACTCGGCTTTTAACCGATTAGTTCCGGGTTCGAATCCCGGGCGACCCATATAAAAGTTTATTAAATGATGTAAAGAAGCGATCGCTCCTCTTTGTAATTGCACAAACAAGCATTTGGGATAATGGGCTACCATAGCTACTAATTATAGGGTAGCTAAATGTACAGCAGTACAGAGCAACTATAGGGCATAGTACAGCAGTAGAGAACAAGTATAGAACATATTTCTAATAACTATGGCGTAAACTTTTTCAACATAGATACACCACACTAGTTATAATTTCCTATAAGTAAGTTGAAAAAACTCTTAAGATTTAGCGTAATAATTGCGCTTCTCTCAGACCGACTAGCTGACAACCACATTAGGAGGACTATCTATGGCGCTTGTACCACTGCGGCTGCTGTTGGATCACGCAGCTGAAAACGGTTACGGCATCCCAGCTTTCAACGTTAACAATTTGGAGCAGATTCAGGCGATCCTGAAAGCTGCTGTCGAGACAGATAGCCCCGTAATTTTACAAGCTTCTCGCGGCGCTCGTAATTATGCAGGAGAAAACTTTCTACGCCACCTGATTTTGGCAGCGGTAGAAACCTATCCTCACATTCCCATTGTCATGCACCAAGATCATGGTAATGCGCCTGCTACCTGCTACTCAGCAATTAAGAACAACTTCACCAGCGTGATGATGGATGGTTCTTTAGAAGCTGATGCTAAAACTCCCGCTAGCTTTGAATACAACGTCAGTGTTACCCGCGAAGTTGTAAACGTAGCTCATGCTTTGGGTGTCAGTGTTGAAGGTGAACTCGGTTGTTTGGGTTCTCTAGAAACTGGTGCTGGTGAAGCTGAAGATGGTCACGGTTTTGAAGGTACACTCGACCACTCTCAACTACTAACCGATCCCGATGAAGCTGTTGACTTCGTAGAAGCAACTCAAGTAGATGCTTTGGCTGTTGCCATTGGCACAAGCCACGGTGCTTACAAGTTTACTCGCAAGCCGACTGGCGAAATTTTGGCTATCAGCCGTATTGAAGAAATTCACCGCCGTTTGCCTAACACCCACTTGGTAATGCACGGTTCTTCTTCTGTGCCTGAAGATTTGCTTGCACTGATTAACCAATATGGTGGTGCAATTCCTGAAACCTACGGTGTACCTGTAGAAGAAATCCAAAAAGGTATCAAGAGTGGTGTACGTAAAGTAAACATCGACACCGACAACCGTTTGGCTATTACTGCTGCTGTACGTGAAGCTTTGGCTAAAAAGCCAGAGGAGTTTGATCCCCGTCACTTCCTCAAGCCTTCCATTACATACATGCAAAAGGTTTGTGCTGAACGCTATCAGCAATTTGGCACAGCTGGCAATGCAAGCAAGATTAAGCAAATTTCTTTGGAAGATTTTGCTGCTAAGTATGCTAAAGGTGAACTTAACGTTGTTACCAAATCAGCTGCTAAAGTTTAATTTTGACAGCAAATAAATATGGGCATAGTTTTTCTATGCTGCTAAAAAACTGAGGATTTTAATGTTGTCAGAAACCGGGTGTTTACCCGGTTTTTTGTTTTATTCATAAGGATTGGGCATTGGGCATTGGGCATTGGGCATTGGGCATTGGAAAGAGGACTTGGAGACAAGGAGAATTGGGGACAAGGGGAAAGACTTGTTGTAAGTTCTAAACTTTTGTCACCTTGTCACCTTGTCACCTTGTCCCCTTGTCCCCTTGCTTCCCCTGCCTCTTCCCCAATCCTTAGAACACCCGATGTTGTAAGGAAGGCATTTGACGGCGGACTTGTTCTAGCCTAGTGGGCTTGATTTCTGCGATCGCAATTCCCGGTTTTTCTCCAGCATCGGCTAAAATTACACCCCAAGGGTCGATAATGACCGCGTGACCGTGGGTTAGACGACGGGCGTAGTTATTCCCCGTTTGGGCCGGAGCAATGACGTAAGCGGTATTTTCGATGGCTCTGGCTTGTAGTAGTACTTGCCAGTGGTCTTTACCTGTAAAGGCGGTAAAGGCGGCGGGAATAAAGATAATATCGGCTCCCTTATCTGCCAGATGACGATACAGTTCTGGAAATCGCACATCATAACAAATGGAAAGCCCTAAATTACCGAGTTTTTCTGAAAAATGGACGGGTGGTAGTTGCGTACCAGCCACAACCGTGCTGGATTCGCGATAGGTGTTGCCGTCGGGGACATCAACATCAAATAGGTGTACTTTGTAGTAGCGGGCAAGCTCTTGACCGCTAGGGTCGATGAGTAGAGTAGTGTTATAAACTTTGCCTGTATTGTCTACCGGAAGTGGAAAGCTGCCGCCCAAGATGGTAATTTGAAAGCGTTGAGCCATTTTTTTGAGAAATTTTTCACTTTCAAGAGCGATCGCATCACCTTGTGCGAGTTTATCTTTTTCTTCTCCCATATAGGAAAAGTTTTCTGGCAAACCCACCAATTCAGCACCTTGACGCACGGCAAGCTCTATTAATTCTTCTGCCTGTGCCAAATTTTTCTGTAAATCGGGCACACTGGTCAATTGAATAGCGGCGGCTAAATAAGACTTCATAGATTCAACAACGAACAGTTGATTTATGGAAAAGAGATTATCAAAATATATCGCTACTTCAAGATTTGTGGAACTTAATTAGAAATGCGTCAGCCAAGATTTTCTTTAACACACTGGTTTTATTGCCCATCTTAATCTTCCTCTGGGTTCTAGCAAACTGAGCAAGATAAAGATTAGATTGCGATCAAACCTTGATAAAAACTGTCTACTGTGGATATTTCTATTCTCATTCAAACATTTATCGCTGTGTTTGTCTTGGCGGATGCTGTGGGCAATATACCGATTGTTTTAGTTTTGACTAAAGGCATGATGCCAGACCAAAGAAACAAAGTTATAGATAAAGCAATTATCATTGCGATCGCTGTTCTTTTGCTATTTGCCTTTGCAGGGCAAATAATTTTAAATTACTTGGAAATCAGTATCGGCTCTTTGCGAATAGCAGGAGGAATATTATTGCTGTTAATTGCTTTGCAAATGCTGCGGGGAGAATTAGATAGTCCAATTATTGAAGAAGGACGCGATGTCGCAATTACTCCACTAGCTTTACCACTGTTAGCGGGGCCGGGGACTTTAACAACGGTGATGTTGCTGATGTCGAAATCACAGAGTCCGCATATTGCTGTGGCGGTGGGTATCTTAGGGGCAATGTTTAGCACTTGGTTGATTTTGCGTTTAGCAAATCTGATTGACCAGTGGATTGGTGCAGAAGGTGGAGTGATTGTGACTCAGCTTTTAGGTTTTCTATTAGCGGCGTTAGCAGTGGAAATTGGTAGTACGGGAATTAGGGAGTTGTTTTTGAGGTAGAAAACTCCTAAAATAACGTGAGTTCGATGAACCTCTCCCGGACAACCTCCCTCTACGGAGAAAGGGAGGAGCAACGAGAAATTAGGGTTTTGACTTCCCTTTCCGTGTCCAAGAGGGTTGGGGGAGAGGTCAAAAAAGGGCTTGTCGAACTTGCGTTAAAATATTCTGAAACTGTATACAAATGTAAACAAGTTTGAGAAACGAGAAATTCGCGGCTCTCAAACTTGTTTATGAAAATTAACTTAAAGTTAGAACAAAATGGATAACTCAAGAGGATTTTATTACCGATTGAGTTTCAAAGATGCTTTTCGAGAGTGGAAGCTAATGTAGTTTTAGGCACAGCGCCGACCACCATATCCACTTTTTGCCCACCCTTAAAAATCATTAATGTGGGAATACTGCGGATGCCGTATTGACTAGCAACTTGAGGATTTTCATCTGTGTTGACTTTTACGACCTTTATTTGACCTTTGTACTGTTCGGAGATTTCATCGACAACAGGAGCTACCATACGGCATGGTCCGCACCAGGGTGCCCAAAAGTCAACTAAAACTGGTACATCGCTGTCGAGTACTTCTTGCTTGAAACTAGAATCGGTAACTTGTGCGGCTGTTGACATGCCTAAAACCTTCGCCAATAATATCTGAACTTGGTGAAAATTCTACCATAGCAAAAACCTCAGCTTGGGAGTGCAAGGATGTACATTTGCAAAGAAGCTCTCTTATTTTATTTACAAACATAAGGAACCGCCCGAACAGTAGTCCGGGCGGAGTGTGGTGTGAGGAGTGAACGGAAACATGCGTCTCCGCTATCTCTATTGTAAGCGACATATCGGATTTTTCCAGCAATTGTTTAGGGGCTGGAAAAATTATTGAAGAATTTGGGAGTGGGGAGTAGAGAGCAGGGGAGGCAGGGCAGGCAGGGGAAGAAGAATTAATAACCCATGCCCTATGCCCTATGCCCTATGCCCTATGCCCCAATTCTATTTCCCCATACCTAATTGTTGAGCTTTTTGGTAAACTTTACCCTCGGTTAATAAAGAAGGTGCAATTACAACTTCCACTTGTTGCATTTCTTTAATATTTTTGGCTCCTAAAGTTCCCATGCTGGTTTTTAAGGCTCCTAAAAGATTGTGAGTGCCATCATCTAGCCCTGCTGGGCCAATGAGTATTTGCTCTAGGCTACCAGTGGTGGCAACGCGAATGCGGGTGCCACGGGGCAAAACTGGGCTAGGAGTCGCCATACCCCAATGATAACCTCTTCCAGGGGCTTCTGCGGCTCTGGCAAAGGGGGAGCCAATCATCACACCATCAGCGCCACAGGCGATACATTTGCAAATGTCGCCACCGGTGATTAAACCGCCATCAGCAATAATGGGGATATAGTTGCCAGTTTCGTTATAGTAATCATCTCGTGCTGCGGCACAATCTGCGATCGCAGTTGCCTGTGGCACACCAACACCCAATACCCCACGAGAAGTACAAGCCGCACCAGGCCCAATTCCCACCAGTACCCCAGCCGCCCCAGCTTTCAACAAATTCAACGTGACTTCGTAAGTCACGCAATTCCCCAACACCACGGGGATGGGCATGGAACGACAAAATTCTGCTAAATCGAGTGGTACTAAAGACTCTGGTGATAGATGTGCAGTAGAAACTACCGTAGCTTGAACAAAAAATAAATCTGCCCCAGCTTTGGCCACTGCTTCACCGTATTTACTTGCACCGGCTGGAGTCGCACTCACCGCCGCAATGCCACCTTGTTGTTTAATTTCCTGAATACGTTGTTCAATTAATTCCGGTTTTATTGGTTCGGCATAGAGTTCTTGCATCAGGGCAACAAATTCATCTTTCCCCACAGAGGTAATCCGATCTAATATTGGCTCTGGGTCGGCATAGCGAGTTTGAATACCCTCTAAGTTGAGGACACCTAATGCTCCTAACTGTGACAAACGTACAGCCATACGAACATCTACTACGCCATCCATAGCACTAGCAATTATCGGGATTTCTCGCTCAATATTGCCAATACGCCACTTAGTATCTGCCAAACTGGGGTCTAGTGTTCTATTACCAGGGGCTAGAGCAATTTCATCTATTCCGTAAGCTCTGCGAGCTGTTTTTCCCCGCCCAAGTTGAATTTCCACGCTTTAACTTTACTCAAATCTGTTTAAGCTAGGGTATCAAATTGTGGGGAAATTTGGGGCGTTTTTTCCCTAACCATATAAGTGACTAGTGACGGTTGTCATTAGTCATTTGGATTTTGACTGATTAAAAATCCAAAATCAGTTTGATTTACCGTTTATTTTTAGCGGCACCCACACCAGTGTAACCAGTTGCTAACCAAATTATCGCTCTAGCTCCATCACGAACAGATTTTTCGATAGATTCAGGGGGTTTTTCGGAAGGAACTGGCACTGGTTTTAAATAAATACCCCGACTACCCAAAATAATTTCGCCAATGACACAAGCCCGACGCATGTGAAAGTCTGAAGTAATCAAATAAACGCTCTTAATGCCGCGAGCTTGCAAATCATCTACCAAAGTAGTAAAATTAGTAACTGTATCTACTGCTTCATAATCCAAGTGTAAACGTTGAGGATCGACACCAGCTTTGGTAAACACTCTTTGGGTGAATGTACGTGGACTGCCGCCTGTAATCCAAATCGGTATATTTGGATGCTCGCTAACGAATTTTGCTGTAAATTTTTCTCGCTCTAAATGTCTCGTTGAACCACCTAACACTACGACTGCTTGCGGCTGCACAAATTGGTTTTGTACTTCTTTGTATCCCCACCACATAAATATTGGTAGGACAAAAGCCATAAAACGAAAAGATTTATTTGTAAAGAGTAGCTTATTCAAGGCTCAATAACTTAATTTACTTGGTACACAATTTTCTCTGGCTATAAGAAAAAACAATTGATAGTAGAGTAGCAAACTTCCCAAGAATCTGCACAAATTCTGCCCAAATATAAATTTGGTTGGTTTTTGTGTAACAGCGCGATTAAGCGTGCTTGGAGTTTTTCCTCTAATTGATGGATTATCCTAACCGATATCGGACGATTCATCAAAGGGTTTTTAACCACTTTATATAGTAGTTTTCAATTGCACGGAATACAGGAGCTAGTAGCATGGGCGGATATCCCGACTTGTAAGAACTGGCGTACTACTTTTATGGGTACAGCAATGCTCTTACCATATTAATTGCTGTATATATGAATTGTCTAAAGATAACGGGACTGGTGCGACTTGAACGCACGACCTGACGCTTAGGAGGCGTCCGCTCTATCCAACTGAGCTACAACCCCAACTGCGAAGCATATATAATTATAGCATTAGATAGCAGTAGTTTTAGGTAGACTGCCAAAAATTATCCCAAGAGCCACCGCCTACTTCTAAACCACAAAGAAAACTTTTTGCTTTTAAAATTACTTTAGATTTTCTGCCATTTAGTTCTCGTAACTCTAAGTTTAGTTTTCCTTGCATAGTATCCCGGCAACAGTATCTTAAACCTTCTGCTGTCGGCGCACGTAGAGGTGTACCAGATAAATCTGTGGTTCCTGTTAACTCAATTTCATAATTAGTGTTGCTAGCTTTCATTTGCCATCTACCCCAAGGCTGAATTTCCCACTCAACTTGGGAATTCCAGGGAACAAATTCATAAAACTTGCCTTGATAGTGCAGTCCAATCATCGCTACAGATTCCATCCACCACAGCACACCCCGCCGTCCACCACCAGCAGTTAATGCTAAGTCGGGTTCGCCCTCGAAGCAATTACAGTTTATCCAAAACCATTTCTGAGGAAAAGCACCACCCCAATTTTTCTCGCCGTAGGCTGGGGCGTTAGTGAATTCGTAGATTTTGCCATTCCAGTCAATCTTTCCACTGGCTAAACCGTGAGCCATCAAAATTTGCCATCCAGGTTCAAAAATCTGCAAGAATGACAGCCAGCCAGCAGTTGATTGCTGAATGCCATTTTGATTGCCCCAACCGTATACTGGTTGAATTTCATACTGCCAACGGCAATAATTATTGGTGGCGCGATCGCGAATTATTCCCTGATTCAAGGTAGCTGTAGCTTGATATCCCTCTTGGACGTGATACTCAAACTCTGCTGGGAGTAAGTATAGGGGGGAAACTTGCAAATTATTTTTACCCCAATGACCTAAACCTAAAACATCTCGACTACCCCAAAATTTGTTGACATCAGGAAAAGTACGGCAGAGATACTCATCATCCGGGCCGAGGATTTGGGCTGCACCGCCACTGTGAGGTTTACCGCCGATGGGATCTTCAATGGAGTACATAAAGGCGAATGTTTGCCCAATTTCCGGTAACGTGACGCGGTAATACCAACCTTCAAAGAAGCGACGGCTACTGCCATCCCAGTGATAACCAGAATGGGGCGTTTGGGTTGATTGGAGAGGATTTTTGGGAATAGTTAACATAGATTTATCTAACTGCCGATTTTTTCAGTATGCGCGATCGCTTTGATATCAATGATGCTTATGAAATTCTTGGGCTAAAACCCGGTGCATCTCAAGCACAGGTGAAGCGAACTTACCGTAAACTGGTGAAAATTTGGCATCCCGATCGCTTTGTCGAGCAAAGACAAAAACAGGAAGCTGAAGAAAAAATCAAATCAATCAACGCAGCTTACAACAGGCTCAAATCCGAAATTCCATCTGAGCCTCCTATTGCTGAAAATCCATCTTCATCTTCGCCTAAAAATCCCCCAAAAATATCTGTCAATCGTTGGGATGCAGAAACTTTCTACACTTTAGGAGTAGAAAATGCTACTCAAGGAAGATATGAAGATGCGATCGCAGATTTTACCCACGCAATTCGGCTCAATCCTCACTATATTGACGCGTATAAATATCGTGGGCTAGTTTGCTCACAATTGGGATACGAATATAGAGCTGCTTCAGATTTAAATAAAGCTGCACAAATAGAAGAAGAGTTAAGAAATCCGGGAAGTACACGTAGATCGCGATCGCCTAGATATGTATCAAAACCTAGACCTCTAGTAGAAAGATTTTGTCAGAGGATAAAAAGTTTCCTGCGGCTAAATCGGCGTTGGAGATAAAAAGCTAATACAAATACGGAAGAGCCAAATCTTTACACTTTGGATAACCATTCAGATTGGGTTAACTCTGTGGCTTTCAGTCCTGATGGCAAAACTTTAGTTAGTGGTAGTCGAGATATGACAACCAAGCTTTGGCGCTGCGATATTTAACGACAAATTAAAAATTTAGATGATTTTAGTAAATTGCTAGATTTTTTATCAAACCATCATCTGACAGTTTAATAACATCTATCTTTGGGATACTCTTTCTCTTGATTAAGTATTAACTCTCTAAAGATTAAGTATTAACTCCCTGGAGATAGAGCCAGTTGTTTAATCGCAGAGGTTATTCTGAGATTACCAACAGTTGAGTAGCAAATAAGACTCAATCTTTATCAGCAACATATATTTTCAGTTCATTAAAATCCCTTGTTTTCACAAAGCTTTAGTTTGTCAATATCGTATCTGAGGAGTTAAATCAACGGTTATGTCTATTCCTAATGAACGCGAAAGCAAAAACAGTGAAGTTAGACAAGAATCTTACACTGATATTAATGGCAATACTCAGACCCATTTCACACAAACCACTGAAACAGTTAAGAACAATACAACTAATCCCAACTCTTACACTAACGGTTACGTACATGGTCGAAATGTTGAGCGTAGCTACCAGCAAGCAGATTTAGCCCAGCGTGATGAAAACAATGCTAGTGGTGGTTTATTGTTGGGTATTATCATTACTTCCCTGCTTGGTTTGGTTATAGGTGGGGTCTGGTACTTCAACCAGCAGAATAACGCAGCGGTTAACAATATTGTGCCGGTTGCGGTTCCTGTACCGAGTAAGAGTAATCCAACTCCCAGTGCATCTCCTCAACCACAAACGAAAATAATCGAAACAACTAAGGAAGTCCCTGTACCTGTTGCTGTTCCTATTCCTGTTCCCCAACAGCAAGTTACACCTCCGTCTGCACCTCGCCAACCGGATATTAACATTACTATTCCACCCCAGCAGCCTGCGGCAGAAAAAGCACCTTCTGTAACTCAGCCGGCCCCTAAAGCGACACAAAGTCCGGTGACGAGTCCAACTACTAATAGTCCGGCTTCGCAGAACGATAGTTCTACTAATACTGTTGCTCCTGGTACAAAAAGTGACACCTCTAAAAGTACTACACCTCAAGGAGTAGTAGACCAGTCAAACAGTACATCTAATAGCGATTCTTCTACCGCAGGCGGTTCTGGTCAATAACGCTTTCTAACTGAACTTTCAGCCCAGTTGGTAATGTTGGCGTGAATGCCAATATTACCAACTGGGACAAATTTTAAGCAATATTTCTGAATTGTTGCGATAAATTAATGGGATTCAAGTTTAGTAAAGGTGTCTTGTAGCTAAACAAACACAATGCTAGATTAAGACCAAGGTACAAACAGGTTAAAAGTTAAACAAAAACTTTCAAGTTAGAGCCTGTGCCTCCTGCTCTAATCTTATTGCGATCGCTCTGAAGTTGTGACATCCATTGAATGTGTTTTTGCCTTAAGTTCAATGAGTTCGTTTTGGAGGTTTTAAGACGCACAGCCAGAAAATGCCTGCCTAGTTGGAATATTAAGGATGTGCAATTCTGAGTAAAGCGATCGCAAATACTGTCCACCTTATTTTAAGTTAGCCATTTCTGAATTCTCCAATCTTCAAGGAACCGCCCCAAGCTATTGAGATTTATCCATCGTAGCTTCAGGCGGTTTCTGCTTTGAGTTTTATGCATTTTTGTCATTTGTCCTTTGTCCTTTGTCATTTATTTAGACTAATAACCAATACTTCGACTACGCTCAGTACAAGTGACCAATGACCAATGACCAATGACTAATGACCAATGACCAATGACTAATGACCAATTAAAGTAATTACAGTCACTTCAGGCGGACAAAATAAACGTCCTGGTTTATAAGTTCCTAAACCACGATTGACATATAGTTGATTTTCTTCCACCTTGTGAAACCCTTGCGCCCACTCCCAATATCGGACTACTTTCGAGCAGTCTCCTAATAAAAATGTTACCCAACGCCGCAATTTTTTGGGAATTTGTTTAAGTAGCTTTTTGTAATAGAGTACTAGAGGGCCAATGCCCGGAATGACGATGTGACCACCGTGGGTATGACCAGATAGTTGCAAATCTACGCGCCATTGTTGCAATATCTTGGCTGTATCTGGATTATGAGATAAAACGATGCGCGGTGTAAGCAAGTCTAGTTGATTCATCACTGGTGCGGGGTAAAATTCCTGTGACCAATAATCAGCTAGTCCTACCAATGGTAATTCTTTTCCCAATGGATAGGCGATTTCATTCCAAAGTACATGCACCCCAATGCTGGTTAACGCTTGTGTAACTTCTGCTTTGGAGTGGCTGTAATAGATATCGTGGTTCCCAAGTACAGCGTAGATACCACAGCGACTTTGCAGATGTTTGAGTCGAAGCACCAATTGATTGATTGGTGTGGGATCGTCAGTTACGTAGTCACCAGTTAATAGAATTAAATCTGGTTCAGCTTCGTTAGTAAGTGCGATCGCTTTTTCTAACATCTCTTCCGATAGTCGCAAACCATCGTAATGAAAATCTGACAACTGTACTAATGTTGTACCTTGTAAAGATGCAGGAAGTTCTGCAATCTTAACCGTTATTTTATCTACTCTTAAATGTCCTGTAAACAACCAATGCATAAGTTAACCGATACTCCTCATACCAGCGCTTACAGCTTACCAAAAATAAGAATGTAACTTGATAAAATGCAAGAATTTATGTCATCTACTTCAGATACAATTAATTCATTGATTTAAATTTTGGATTTAAATTTTGGCGATAAAAGTAGCAGGTTATGCCTGAGTTTGCAGGCACTCATTAGCCAGACTACCTGCTAAAATTGCGTTCTTTTTTGTTAAATTTGGTAATTACCTACTCACCTTGTAGGGTGATTATAGTAACTTCTGGGCGGCAAAATAAGCGTCCTGGGAGGTAAGTTCCCAAACCACGATTGACATATAGCTGATTTTTTCCTAGCCGATGCAAACCCTGCGCCCATTCCCAATGTCTGACTACAGAAACATTTTCTTCCAAAAATGGGACTCGACGCCGCACTTTTCTGGGTATTTTTTCTACAAGCTTTTCGTAAAACAACGCCGCAGGGCCAATTCCGGGAATCACGATTTGACCACCGTGAGTATGACCAGATAATTGTAAATCAACTCGCCATGTTTGTAATATCTCCGCAGTATCTGGGTTGTGTGATAAAACAATGCAGGGTGTGTCGGGGTTTAGCTGGTTCATAACTGGTGCGGGGTGGAATTCCCGCGACCAATAATCAGCCAGTCCAACGAGTGGTAATTCTTTTCCTAATGGATAGGCAATTTCGTTCCAAAGAACGTGAATTCCAATGCTAGTAAGGGCTTCTGTAACTTCTGCTTTTGCGTGTTTATATATATCGTGATTGCCAAGGATAGCATAGATACCGCTGCAACTTTGCAGATTTTTGAGTCGAAGTACCAGTTGATGAATTGGCGTCGGTTCGTCAGTTACGTAGTCACCAGTTAATAAAATTAAATCTGGTTCAGCTTCGTTAGTAAGTGCGATCGCTTTTTCTAACATCTCTTCCGACAGTCGCAAACCATCGTAGTGAAAATCTGACAACTGCACTAGCTTCTTACCTTGTAACAATGCAGGCAAACCTGCAATGTTAACCGTCAATTTCTCTATACTCAACGGCCCAGATAACAACCAATGCATAAGACGTTTAATAAACTTCAATCATAGCGCTTACAGCTTAACGAAACATTGTCAGTTCGTGTACAGCGACCAGTGCAAGTTGTTGAAAATTTTATGAAACCTGTGGATTTTAGCTTATTTATACTTATTTAAATCAGACATAAGTTTGGTGTTAATTTATGTCAGAGTATAGTGCATTTCTGTGAAAATCAGGGGGATAGTAATTCATGTTACGTATATAAATCAACTATACGGACAAAGTTTATTTATTTGGGTATACTATGTTACGTACTACTGCCTTGAAGCAAAACACCTAAAGTTGTTTATGTCATCATCATTAGAGCCACAATTCATCCAGGATTTTACCCACTTTGAGCAACACGTAGCAAAACTAATCCATAAAGCAGATTGGACAGTTGAAACTGCAAAGACCAATCAACCTGGCTACGATCTAGTAGTTAAAAAAGGAAACCTAGTTGGTGTTGTTCAGGTTAAATGGCTAAAAAGTAACGTAACAGCGCCACAGCTTTTAAAGTTTGCTGACTTTTTAGATTCTGACGAAGGCAAAAAATTTAATTTTGGTTGGTTTATAACTACAAAAGGATTTGGCGGCCCAGCATTGGCATTAATGAGAACCTGGGGTAAAGATACTAAAATTCGCTGTGGGATTGCCCATGAAAATAAGCTGGTTGGAATTGATGGTGATTACGTCATTGGTGGCAGAGGTAATCCTGACAATTCCGAAGAAACTACGTCAAAAAAAGTTTATTTTGGAGTTTTTACTTGTAAAGGCGGAGTAGGAAAAACAACTGTAGCAGGTCATTTAGCAGGAGCATTAGCCCTGCAAGGATTTAATGTAGCACTTGTGGATTTAGACCCAGAACAAAATCTGCAAAAATTAGTAGGTGATGGGGTTTTTGTTCCCAATCCTAAAGGGGTAGGTACAACTATTCAAGTTTTTGATGGAAATGATTGGCATGAAGATGCTGCCCGTGACTGTCAGATAGTAATTTGCGATTGCTCACCAGCATTAGAGCGTAATCCCCCAGAGCTAGTTAAGCGATTAGATTATTGTATTATCCCAACAACCTTCAATCCACTGGGAATAAGTAAGCACGGTAAAGTTATTCAAGATACTGTTAAAGAAATACGCGAAATCAATAATTTAGCTCATTTGTTTGTATTAGTTAACAACTTTAAAGATCCTGGTATTAAACGCTTAAGGCTTCTTAAACAAGTCTATTCTAATACTTATAAAGAAATTAGTAAAATAGATAAAAAATTTCATTGTATAGATCCAGAAGAAGTTTGCATTCGGACTAGCGACCTACTTTACTACTGGGGTATACATATACTCGAAAATCCAGAAAATCCTGCCAGTAGATTAGCTTTTGATCTAGTTGGCGGAAGATGCTACCCGCGTGAAGATTTTATCAACTTAGCAGATTACATTGAAAGAGAAGCTGGTATAGGAATTTTTAGAGCTAGTTAAGACTGTTAAGATAATTTTACACTTAGCGATCGCTAATCTTCCTATAAAATTTTTACCAATATCTGTCCCAAAATCGAGCCTAATACAGAAATTCCTCTCTAATCTGACGGTATAGAGAGGTTGAAGGGGCTTGCTTGGGGTTTAAGTCTGTATTGGACTCTACTGATAACCTTTATAATTACAAAACAGCGCCAGACTTATTACAGACTGGCGCTATTTTTTTAATTTAATTCACAGTTAAAAATAGTTAAATGAATTTGCTAAATCTTTGTCATTGATTTACCGCAATTTTTTATACAGCACTGCGGTTGGTTAATAGATTCCACAGGAAAACTGCGACAATTGCACCAAGAACTGCTACCGCAATACCTGGAATGCTGAGACTAGGAGCTGCTAAAGATAAAGTTCCCGTACTGAAAAATACACCTAAACTACCGCCAACAAAAGCACCGATGATTCCTAACAATATGGTTCCTATAATTCCGCCACCTTGATGACCGGGGTAGATAGCTTTTGCGATCGCACCAGCAATTAGACCTAAAACAATCCAAGCAAGAATATTCATTGTTGTTAAATTGGTAAACGTTTTTGACTTACAAGTACATATTAACGATCTTCATTTTTAACTTAATCTACCATCAGAATTAATTATGAATATCCATTAGGAATAGTTTAATTGCTACTAGATTTTTTAATATATTGTATTGCGGCTACCATCCTACTTAGGATAAGTCGGCTATGGATAGGTATGACTAGCCGTTCTCTTAGGATTTGCCAATGTCCTAAGCTGTCCGATCGCTGCTAAATAACCCATTTGAGGTAGATAGTCAATTAAAAAAAAGCTCCTAGTAGGTCTTTAACTAGGGGCTTATATAAACTATTGCTTGGTAATTGCAGTATATGCATTTTTAATTAACTCTCTCCTCTACTAGAAGAATTAAGCTGAGTTTTTAGAGACTGCTTCTAAAGTAATGTAAAGCAAGCGAAATCAGGCAATTGAAACGATCGCCTATCCCTTTGCAAGTTCATGTCTAGTTTTTAACTTTTAATTGCTTATCTCGCGATCGCTACCAATGACTTGATGGTTGATAAAAGGCAACAATCTGCGGTAAGACCAATGCATACTTATAAAAATCAGACTTACTAAGATTAGCAGCATAACGCCCAGAATCGTTGTATATGCCTTAGTGCGCCACCAAAAGCCATTCGCACCTAGTCGCACAACCTTCCATAAGTTAGCTGCTATATCAGCACTTTCAGAATCGTGAATGGTGATTGGTAAGGATGCTACTGTGTTTGGTCGTGCAATTGTCATTTTAATTACTCCTTTAAACCCAAATGCTGAAGTATTAATTTTAAACTACGGTAATACTATAGATTTTATGTTATTTATATTTAATATCTCATAGCTTGATGCAATAAGCAAGTTTTAAGGGCATTGGGAATAGGGCAAAACAGTTGTGCTAACATTACTCAGCACTCTTGAGGGGTATTGGGCATTAGTATTAAAAATTAGTATTTACTAGATTGAAAACTATTCTTTAGTCTCAATCCCTACTCCCAGTCCCCAATCTATAGTCAAAATGCCTAATCAAATTTGGTTATCACAGTTGGAAAAACACCGAGCGATCGCAGTTATCCGCGCCCCTCAAATGGAACTGGGACAACAAATGGCAATGGCTGTAGCATCTGGGGGAGTGCAGCTAATTGAGATTACCTGGAATAGCGATCGCGCTGGGGAATTAATCACTCAACTACGTTCGGAATTACCAGCTTGTATTATTGGCACTGGTACGCTATTTAATGTGCAGCAGTTACAAAATGCGATCGCATCTGGGGCGCAATTCCTCTTCACACCCCACGTTGATTCGGCAATGATTCAAGCAGCACAAGAAAAAAATGTCCCTATCATACCAGGAGCGCTGACTCCTACAGAAATTGTTACCGCTTGGAGTCAAGGCGCTAGTTGTGTAAAAGTGTTTCCCGTGCAGGCAGTGGGAGGGGCTGATTATATCAAAAGTTTGCAAGGGCCGCTGGGTGAGATTCCCTTAATTCCTACTGGCGGTGTGACTCTAGAAAATGCCAAAGAATTTTTGCAAGCTGGAGCGATCGCTGTCGGTTTGAGCGGGGAATTATTTCCTAAAAAGCTTGTCATAGAGAGAAATTGGTCAGCGATCGCAACTCAGGCAAAAAACCTAATGCAACAGTTAGGTTAACTTAGAATCAAATCATCAAAATTCGCGTCTATTAAAGTAATAGATAGGGAAATAAAGGTGAAACCCGATCAGTTTCTCAAGACCCTATGATTTGAGTGTGAGTGTATCTAAAATGAAAAAACAAATTTTTCCTGACTGGGTGCGTCGCTTACAAATAATCCTCACTGGTACAGTACTGTCCCTAAGTGTTTTTACTACTACTGGAACCACTGAAGTTTGGGCGAATTCCAAAACTCAAGTGATTGCACAAAGAATCCAGACATTACAACAATCAAATCAGCGCTGGATTCAAATCGATCTTTCCAAGCAAAGATTAATAGCTTGGCAAGGTGACAAAGTTGTTTATGGAAGTGCTATTTCCTCTGGGAAAAAAGCCACTCCTACTCTTGTCGGTACTTTTAAGGTTCAATCCAAGTTTAAAACTACGCGGATGCAGGGAGAAAACTACAACGTTCCCAACGTTCCTTATGCGATGTTTTACCAAGGTAATTACGCTATTCACGGAGCTTATTGGCATAAAAGATTTGGCACTCCAGTGAGCCACGGCTGTGTGAATGTTGCACCTAAACATGCTAAATGGCTATTCGAGTGGGCATCGGTAGGGACACCAATAGTCATTCATAAATGATAGTTGAAGCAGCCAAAAAGCTATTTTGGTAAAATTATAAATAACAACAAATCAAGATAATTAAGTGATTCCCAGCAATATTTTATGCTGGGAATCTTCGGAGTCGCAATTACTGAAATTGAAATAAAATATAGAAAAGGGCATTAAAGACTTGCCTAAAAAATAAGCGGAAATCCTGACAATTCCTGTGTGAAATTACAAATGCAAATATGAATTTGGGGAAAATTTGTATTTAGGCATTTAAATGACAGATTTTTTGTAAAGGTTGTCCTTTGTAATTAACGATCGGTCATTAGTTAGAACTCATCATTTAATTAAGGACAAATATACCAATTGAATGCGGATTAGCTTAGGACTTGTCTTGAGAAGCCTTAGCGGATGAATTGCGTAAATCCTCCACAGAAAACAAGTAGTCACTCTGGAAATTTGTAGTTTTCCAGAAAATTACTTCTTTTCATAATTTTTGCGTAGTTTAAAAGGTGAGGCATAATGCAAACTTGGATTCGCCGTGGTGCGATTCGTTCTTCAGGAACTTTTTGTACAGGCGTAGCGCTGATGGTGGTGACTTTATTCTCTTGGTCATCACCGCTAACAGGTATACCCAACTCGACTACAGCAACAGCCACCTCAGTCGATCAAAACAGCACTAATAATATTAACCAACCTCGCTGGATTGAAATTGATTTGTCAGAGCAACGTTTACGTGCATGGGAAGGTCATAAACTTGTTTATTCATATCGCATTTCTGGAGGTAAGCGATCGACTCCTACACCCATAGGGAGATTTCGGATTAATTCTAAGTATCGCACTCATCGGATGCGAGGCAGAGGCTACAATATTCCTGACGTTCCTTACACAATGTATTTCTACAGAGGCTACGCCATCCACGGCGCTTACTGGCATAATCGTTTTGGCACTCCAGTCAGCCACGGTTGTGTAAATTTACCTGTTAAACAAGCTCGCAATCTTTACAACTGGGCTAAGAATGGAACTTTAGTAGTGGTGCGGAAATAATTCGTAATACTCGCCTCTGGCGAGAAGCAAGCTACGTAATGACGCTCAAGGTTTCGCTAACGCTGCGCTAACGTAATTAAGAGTTGCAATTCTGCCTTTGACAGGTGCGTTTACCGAATGTAACGCACCCTACATCACTGCTAGACTAAAAACACATCTTCGAGGGATTTAGGAGCTATGAGCTACCCAACGACTCAACTACTTACCCTGGATGAGTTTCTGAAGCTCCCAGAAACAAAGCCTGCAAATGAATATATTAACGGTGAGATTATTCCTAAGCCAATGCCGAAAGGGAAGCATAGTCGATTGCAGCTAAGACTCTGTAATACTATTAACGAAGTAACAGAAAGCCAAAAAATTGCTTATGCATTTCCAGAGTTGCGTTGTAGCTTTGGTATCCGCTCAATTGTGCCTGATGTAGCAGTTTTTAACTGGTTACGAATTCCATTTGATGTTGATGGGGAAGTTCCCAACGATTTTTTGTTGTGGCCAGATTGGACAATTGAAATCCTCTCTCCAGAACAGAGTTCAAACCGAGTAATTGGCAACATCCTTTACTGCTTACAACATGGTTGCCGATTAGGATGGTTAATTGATCCAACAGATCGCTCAATTTTGGTTTTCCGTTCGGACCAACAACCAGTATTACTCCAGGGAGAAGATTTTTTGCCTGTATTACCAGAAATTCAACTTGCACTAACCGTCAATCAAGTTTTTGGATGGTTAAAGATGGGTGGTTAGAAATAACTCGCCTGGAATGATAAGGTGCGGCGCCAAATACCCCATCGTAGACATAGCTCTCTGGCGAATAGCAAATATAGATATAAATCATGTCTATTATAGACATGATTATGAATAAAAGAGGTAGGAGAATGAACTGGAGAATTGCAGAAGCGAAACAGAGATTCTCCAAATTAATTCATTCTGTAACTAAAGAACCGCAACTCATCTACAACCGAAATGAACTGGTGGCTGTTGTTGTTGAAGCTGAAATGTTTGAGGATTTCTTGACGTGGCGCAAGCAACGGGAAAAGTTTTCTTTAGCTGATGCCTTCAAAGAAGTACGTCAGATAGCTGCTGAGGAATGATTATATCCTCGAAATACCCTCCCGCCAAGACCGTCCTAACTCTTTCGCTGATGCCATAGATGACTTTTCTTTGTGACACTAATATTATCAGCGAATTAGTAAAACTTAAACCTAACTCTGGTGTAGTGAAATGGGCAGAAGGAGATTTCTCGATAGTTCTGAGTGCCATCACTGTTGAAGAAATATTTTATAGGCTGACATCCAAACCCAACCCTAGAATTCAAATATAGTTTGATAACTTTTTAGAAAATAACTGTCAAGTATTGCCCATCACCATTGAAATTGCCAAGCGCTCCGGTGAATTGCGAGGTCAACTAAGATTAAGTGGGAAAACACACACCCAAGCAGATATGATGATTGCTGCTACTGCTCAAATTCATCAATTGACCTTAGTAACGCGCAACATCCGGGATTTCGATGGCTGCGGTATCCCACTTTTAAATCCTTTTACTTAATTAACTCAACTGTGCCACAAGTTGATTCTCCAACAGCGTGTCATTAGTTAACAAGTCTTCAACAGTGATTCGTAAAAAGCGTTGTTCATCAACTTGAAAGAGGATTTTGATGCGATCGCTTCCAGGATATCCGGTTGGTGTCAGTTGGGCAATTGTCTTCGCACCTTCTCGATCGTTGAGGGGTTTGACGTTGGTTTCATTATTGTCCATACGGCGAGTAATCAAGCGATCGCCATCAAAATAAACTTCAGTACTACCTGTATCTGCTCCCAATTCTCCCATAATTAGTTCAATACTGGGTTGATTTTCTACAGAAGCACCTAAGACTAATTCCACTGGCTGAGTCATCGGATATGCTTGTCCAGCTTTAATTAAAGAATGCCATTTGTGACGCTGGTTGCGGCGATCCCAGTAGCGGATACCATAACTATGGTAGAGAAAGTCTTTGATTTGTATCCCTTGTGCTAATTGTAATGCACCTTGAGCGATCGCTTCAAAGGGACGTTCGCAACGGATTTTTTCTGGCTCAAAATACTGTTTTATCCATGTCTGCACTGCTGGCAATTGCACTGTGCCACCAACTAACAAAACTGCATTAATATCTGGAAGTTCTATCCCTTGCCGTCTTGCTTGCTGCAACAGTATCGTCATCGACTCATCCAATAACTCAAAAAATGCGTGTTCTTTGAGGATATCGTCAAAAGTATCGCGGTTTAGTTCCAGTTCATAACTTTCAAATGTCTCATCGTCAAAATAAACTTCACTAGCTTGGTTTTGAGTTGATAGCTGAATTTTTACCCGTTCAGCCAATCGTGTTGTCAAGGGACTTACCGCCAATTCTTGAGTTTTAGCAAAGTAATCTACCAACCAATTATCAATATCAGTACCACCTAGATTTTGCCCTGCTTTCGCCAGAACACGGGCAGTTTTGACTTTTTGTTTTGAATCTTCAGCTAGAGACTTATTACCCCATTTGAGGAGAAATCCCAAGGGCTTTGTGCTTGCCTGCACGCTTTGATCCAACCGAACAAGGGACAAATCCAAAGTACCACCGCCGAAGTCAATCACCAAAAGATTTTCTCGATCTGCCAAGCCATAACCCAAGGCGGCGGCTGTGGGTTCATCCAGCATTCGTACTTGTTCGACAGGGAGGCTTTGACATACTGTTCCCAACCAATGACGATAGGCTTCAAAACTGTCTACAGGTACGGTTAACACCAGAGAATCTAACCCACCTTCCAGGGGTGCTAGTTCTTCAATTACTTGAGTAAGGAACCATTGCCCTACTTGTTCAAAGGTGACAATTTGCCCATCTAGTTCGGGTAAGAAACCTTGAATATCTGCACCAATACCGCGTTTGAAGCTGCGGAAAAATCGCGTTTCGCCTTTGAGGTCAAAACCGCGATCGCGTACTTGTTGCCCGACTAAGACTTTATTTTGGGCTGCGTCTTCAACATAAACCAAGCTGGGAATCAGTGGCGGATTGAGACTTTGTTTGATTGATAAACCTGGTAGAGTCAGGGTTTCTGGCTGCTGGGTTACAGGGTTCCAACGAGCAATGACTGTGTTGCTAGTACCAAAATCGATTGCGATCGCCATATTTGATATTTATTCTCTCGCACGAAGATGCCAAAGCTGCTTTATTTGTGATTATTCTCTATAAGTTACCAAGAAAGCAAATGCGCCCATAGGAATACTTCTTTGTATCCCAACCCAGATATCGATTCAGTCTGTTGCAGCGAAGCGTTAGCTGTAATGGATAGCACAGTTAGACAATGATCCTGGGTTTTGTACCATTTGTAGCCTCCCATCAACGGACTAAGCCACATAACGGTTGAACTGAGCCTACACAAGTAGCAAATGAATATCAAGCAATTACTTCTCGCTGTTCGGCTCTGGTGATATGTTATCTTTTAATGCTTTGCAAGAACTTTCTCGATATTCTTGAGAATGTCAATTACCTCACAAGCAGATTGACTAAAAGCTTCCTTGGCAATATCTGGATTTTCTGTATACCACTCCTTATATATTGCCAAGTAATATTTTTTTGCGTAAATCCATCTTCTGATTCATTATGAAAACTACAGCAATTAACAAAGCCTCAAGTGGTTGACGTTCAATATTGTTAAATCGGTACTCTTTGCTGCTTGACTGAGAATAGGACTCGCCAAAGCTGACCCAGAGGTACAGAGCCTTGCTCTTGAACAAAAACCAAGGGCAAGAGAGCAGCCGTCCGTAGGACGGTTGAAAGAGCAAACAGTCCCAGTAAGCCACCGGCACCAGGCAGAGTCGCAAGAAAGCTACCAGCTATGATTCCCACTGCTCCAGTGACACCAGCAACCGCCCCGGCGATCGCAAAGTAAGTGGATTGATTAGTCACCGGTGCCACTCCCATCATCAGATTGTTGGTACACAGGTCTATGGCCGCCCACGTCCCAGATCCCAGCACGTGTAAAAAGGGTAACCATATCCAAAGGGAAATTGAATCATTGCCAGCTACTAACCATAATACAGGCGTCACCGCCACCAAGATTCCTACTAATAACATGATGGGACGATTCCCAATCCGGTCAGACAGTTTGCCCCAGAAAACCAGCAGCAGCATATTAGCACCAGCTCCTAAACCGTTATAGATTGTTACTAGGCTGACATCTATATCCAGGTTATCTAGCATATAGAGGTTAAAGAAGGGAGCGCTGAGGTTAACGGCAAAGCACCAGATGGCAAGGTAAATCAGTAACTTCAAAAAATTGGCATCATTAAGGAAGCGAAGATGTATCCCGCTGCGGTATGGTTGGGGTGGCTCTGACCCCACGACTTTTAAAAGCTGCGGGTTCACATCGCTCATCCAGAACTGACAGCCTTGACTAAGCAGCCCAAGCACAATTCCTAGAACCAAGATTGCACCGTAGCCTTGGAGCGTTCCACTAGGCCAGATCGATACTGCTAGACCCAGCAACGGCACACCGATGAGATTCATCAAACTGAGAACACTATTGCGAAAGCCAAAATACCGCCCCCGCAACCGCCCAGGTACTAACACAGCCGTCCAGGTCATCCAGGGAGCACGGGCGAAAGCTTCAATGATATTAGCCACTAACATAATTCCCAATGTCAACAGCACCACTTGGTGCTTAGTGATATGGTTAGATGAGCTGACCAACCAAATCGCTGGCACGAGAATTATCCACAGTAGCCGCGCCGGGATGAAAATGCTCATGCAATACCAGTTGAAGCTGCTACTTCGTTCTACCAAATAAGCTCCCAGTGGTTGGAGCAGATTCACCAGCTGAGGAATAGAGGCGAGCAGACCAATTTCTACTGGCCCGGCACCCAGCTCTAGCAAGAAATTACTGAGCAACGCTGAACCGATGATACTGTAAAAAACGGCAGCAAAAAGACTCTCGAGAGTTAATGCCCTGAGACTTGTGCGAATTTGCGGTTTGGAAAGTTTAATAGGCAGATTTGTGGGAAGAATTACCGTTTGTGTTAATTCCCTATCCTCTGGGATTTCCTGAATGGGGAGAGGGATCTTTTTTAGTAAGCTTTCGTCTTCTACTTCCTGGAACATACTGAATAGCCAAAATTTAAAAAGAGTTAACGCGGCTTTAATTGCTGGTTTAATCTAGAGAACAGTAGGCACGCATCAGCCCACTGGGACAATCTTTTTGAAAGATACGTTAGGGAATGAGGGGTTATTAGCCCTGTTGTGTCACCTGAGAAATAGTATAATAATATACATAAAGTAGAATTAATATACAAAGTATGGGAGAGCCTCGCTCACCCGTACAAACCATTAACTTTGTGGACGAATATTGTCTGTTGTATAAAAAGCTGTTTTTAGATGTTAGGCTTTTTGAAGCATTTAAGTATCTACATATAGGAATATAGGATGTATTTCTGATTTAAAACGAAAAGTCTCTAGAAATAGCAAAGATTGTTGGATTAGATCAGTATTAAGGGCTACATCATTTCTTAACAAATCATCTTGGGATATAGAGAAGTTAAGAGCTTTGTGTTTAGAACTAATTAATTTTATAGATACTAAAAGGTAGACCAATCATTTTAATTATTGATGAGACAGGAGATAGAAAGAAAGGAACTAAGATTGATCTATGTTAGTTGTGATTTAGATAGACTAGGGCTACAGTAAGGAGAAGTTCACCCAAGCATTTTTGCAGATTTGTGGTGCCAAAGTTGAAATTATCAAGCGAACCGAAGCATAATTTCAGGTATTGCCAAAACCTGGATTGTCGAGTGTACATTTGGGTGCTTTCGCTGGTTGCATCGCACAAGCCACGGACTATGAACTATTGCTAGGCGTGAGCGAGTTGATGAGCGAAACGGCAATGGTGCGCTTGATGTTGAAGCGCCTTGCTGCCTAAAGAGAACCTTTATAAATCAGCTCTTATATGGAGTCACAACAGTTTGGAGAAAGTCTATATGTTTCACAAGATTCTAGTTGCAATCGACACCTCTGCATCCGCCAAGGATGTCTTTGATAAAGCCTTGTTCTTAGCAAAAGCGAGCAAGGGCAGCCTTATGCTGTTGCATGTTCTGTCGGGTGAAGAACAGGCCAAAGTAAATATACCTATACTTCCCAGGCAGGATTACTATCCATATCCCGTGATGAGTAAAAAAACTTTGGAGTTCAACCAACAGCAGTGGGAGGTTTTGGAAAAGCAAGGTCTAGAGCTACTACAATCGTGTACAAATGAAGCAACTCTAACAGGCGTGAGTACAGAATTCATCCAATCCCCTGGCAATCCTGGTCAAACCATCTGTAAATTAGCCTCCACTTGGGGTGCTGACCTAATCGTAGTTGGACGTCAGGGTCTATCTGGTTGGAGTGAGTTAGCCTTGGGTAGTGTCAGCAATTACGTACTCCACAATGCTCCCTGCTCAGTCCTGACTATGCAACACCCAAAAATGAATACTGAATCTGCTCAAGACGAATCAAGCAGAGTTAGTGCATCGGATTAATATAATTAAAGCGAAACTCAAACTACTATAGAGTTGGATAAGTAGTGGGTTGGTCACAATAATTCCTGAGCTTGGTTCTAACTTTGAAGAAATAATTGCAGCAGCGGATAGAGCATTATATCAGGCAAAGGCAGCAGGACGCGATCGCTTCAAGGACAATAACCTACTAGCTGCCTCGACCTGCAATTATAAAAGGCACAAAAGTAGCTTAATGTACGAAACTGAACCGACTCCCAAGGTTGAATATGCGTAAAGTTAAATCATTATTATGCACTTTAACGGCATTGCTAGCCAAGGAAAGAAAATTACAGCAAGGGATGATTAATTCATTGTCAATCCATCTGCGTTAACGATCTACGCTGTTCGGAGAACTAAAGTGAACATAGAATTATTGAGCAAACGCACAAGAAGCATTGCACAAAGATTTAGCTTCTTCATATCAGACTGCTAGTGTTTTGGCTTGGATTAGCCCAGAGTTGCAGCCGCAAGCTTTTCAGGAACTCCTTAGCTCTGCAAAGATGGCGCACTTAGCGATAGATTACATTATTAAATTGCCTGAGCGATCGCTGGAGGAGTTTTGTCGCTGGGTGTATCGCTTCATGGGTAATGCTCAGTTTATCTCTCCTGAATATCTAGCTGAACAACACCAGAAATTTGCTCGTGCATTAATAGATCGGTATTCTTCCAAAGCCATATAAATTAAAATAATTGACCCACATGACTTTAATGCTGGGCGACAGTCAAAGTGGAGGCATTGGCTAATTAGTACAGAAACCTAATCTAACCCGGAGTTCCGGGTTAGTAGTAGTTCATACTCAATCTTCATTCCGTAACTGCCAGACTGCACCAAAAGCGGCCCCAGCCCCAGCTAACAATCCAGTACTCATTCCTTGAATAGTTTTTTGGAATGGATCTTGAGTTAGGCACTCACTTGTAACCTTACTGTCTTCCAGGCAGAGACTACTTTCTGCCCAACCAGCAGTACCTCCTAAAATTACACCAGTGATACTACAAGAAACAATTAGCAGTAAAAGACGTTGTGTTTTTCTAGCCATAGATGGATGTTTTACTCAATTTTGTATTTTAGACTTTAAATTAGCTCGGTATGTAAATACACTTGCTTTGGATAAAAGATTTTAGATTTTTCCATACTTGAGCCACTGTTTAATCGGGCTGTTTCAGCAAAATTCCAAATCTAAAATTCTGTCAAAGGTTGGAAATTGTAGTTGACTCTCAACTACTTTACACATCCGAGCAGCAAATGTCAGCTGGTTTATGGCTGGCGAGGCAAACTCATGGGCTTCGCCGTACTGGTCTGTCTTTAAATTATGGGTAAAGAATTTTGTAGTAAGAACTTTGGTTTTTATTTTCTCAGCACTAAAATCCTGACTACAAAGACTCAAAGCTAGTTTCACAAATTAGTATTCGGTAAGTTTTGCCTCATAGGCTTGGGTTAAGGGTTTGGTGTAGATGATTGGTTTTTCAAGACGCGATGAATCGCGTCTCTACAATCTGCGTTTTGGGTTTATCTGAACTGTTGATTGATGCTCAAAAAAATATCTACTCAATCTTCAAGTTGAAAGGCAAGCGGGCATACACCCCTTGTGGATCGTTCATCTTTTGCAGAATCTCTACTTCCTGTTGCAATTTTTGGAATTCGGTGGTGAGGGGATTGGCTGATTTGAGTTGCGCTGACTCAATCCCGAAAGCAGTCCGCGCCTCTTCTGTTGCACGCCCAAAAAAGCGTTCTCCGAAGCTGCTAGTGCGAGGATATTCTTGCACTTCCCAGTCGTCTCCTAATTTCGCTTGCTTGGCAGCATAAGTGATCGCAGTATTCAAACCACCAATCTCATCCACCAAACCAATTTCTTTGGCCGCTTCACCCGACCAAACCCTTCCTTGGGCAATTTCTGCTACTTTTTGTTCTGGGAGTTTCCGACCTTGAGAAACTTTATTCAGAAACATATTATAAATACGGTTAACACTGCGCTGATAAATTTCTAACTCTTGAGGCGATTTCGGACGCGAAACTGTTTGACTATCAGCATAGCGTCCAGTTTTCACCGAATCCCAAGTAATACCATTATTACTGGCTAACTTTTCCCCATTGAATAAGATCCCAAACACCCCTATGGAGCCTGTAATGGTATTTGGTTCTGCAAAAATGCGATTAGAGTCGCTAGCAATCCAATAACCACCAGAGGCGGCGACATCACCCATTGACACTACAACTGGTTTTACCTCACGAGTTAATTTCACTTCTCGCTGCATGACTTCGGCTGCGGTAGCGCTACCACCAGGACTATTAATTCGTAATACAACAGCCTTCACATCTTTATCTTGTCGCAGCTTGTTGAAGATTTTCGCAAAGCGATCGCCTCCTACTTGCCCATCTTCTCCTTTACCATCGACAATCTCGCCCTCAGCATAAACAACAGCAATTTGATTTTTGGAGTTACGTTCTACACCCAAAGATTTACCAGAAACTTGTGCGTAGCTATTCAGGCTAATTTGTCGGAATGTTTTGTCTTCTTTATCGCTATTTGTCAACTTTTTCAGGTCAGCGACAACTTCATCGGGGTATTGGACTCGATCGACTAAACCGCTAGTTTTGGCTTGCGTGGCTTCTAGTAAGGATTGATTATCTGCGATCGCTTGTAACTTATTGGGTTCAATTTTCCGACTTGCGCCGACAGCAGTGCGCCACTCTCCCCAAACATCATCCAACAATTTCTGAGTTTGTTCGCGGTTTTCTGGACTCAACTTGTTGAGAATAAATGGTTCAACGGCTCCCTTAAATTTCCCAACTCGCACGACTTGAACGCCAATGCCATACTTTTGCAATGCTCCCGCTAAAAACATTGGTTGTGAACTCAAACCGTTGACTTCCATCATTCCTAGAGGGTTAAGGACAATGGAATCTGCCACTGAACTAACGTAATATTCCTTTTCACTCCAATCACTGCCATAGGCGACAACCTTTTTCCCCGCAGCGCGAAACTCCTCCAGCGCTTTCCGAATTTCTTTCAGAGAAGCATAGCCAACGTTACCAGTTTGGCTTGTGTTCGTTGCATCCACATAGATCCCGACAATGCGCGGATCGCGCCGCGCCTTTTCCAAAGTTTCCACAACTTTGCGGAGTGCCATTCTATCTTCATCCACACCTGAGATTGTGTTTTGAAACAGTTCGCCTGAACTAGGTTCGCCATCAGTAATTTTCATTGACAAGTCAAAAACCAACACTGACTTATTTTTTACATTTGGCCCAGTATCTTTAGACGAGCTAGCAGCAAAGATCAGCAAGAACAGTCCAGTAGTTCCCAGACCAGCGAAAATAATTAGTCCTAGTAAAGTGCCAACTAAACTAGCAAAAGTTTGTTTGATAAAATTACGCATTAGTTATTAGTCATTGGGCATGGGGCATGGGGCATTGGGCATTGGGCATTGGGCATTTATAAATGACAAAGGACAAATGACGAATGACTAATGACTAATGACCTATTTACTTATTCTATGCGCTGTAAACTGCCAGAGTGCTTTAACTGATACAAGGTGGCATTGCCAGTACAAAATAAGACTGTGGTGATTTCAGCGATTAATACCTCAGCGAGTTCCGCAACTGCTGTCTCTGATATTGCTGCGGCTTGCAAGAAAGGCATTGCTAAACCAGCTATATCTGCTCCCAAAGCGATCGCAGATGCAACATCCAATCCATGACGCAAACCTCCTGAAGCAATTAAGGGAACATCTTTGGCAATCGCTCTAATAGTTGTAATGCACTCTGCTGTCGGTAAACCCCAATCGGCAAATGTCCTCCCTAAACGACGTTGTAAGGGATTTTCTGCTCGTTCGCTTTCTACTTTTGCCCAAGAAGTACCCCCTGCACCCGCGACATCAATTGCTGCTACCCCAGCGGCGATCAGTTTCTCGGCGATCGCTGCTGAAATGCCGTTACCAACTTCCTTCGCAATTACTGGTACTGGCAATTTTGAGCATAAGATAGAAATCTTGTCAAGTAAACCCCGAAAATTAGTATCACCTTTGGGTTGAATGCACTCTTGTAAAGGGTTAATGTGTAAAATCAAGGCATCAGCTTCTAAAATATCAACTACGCGCAAACATTCATCTAAACCGTACTTGTAGTTAAGTTGCACAGCCCCCAAGTTTGCAAATAGTAGAACGTCAGGGGCATACTTGCGGACAGCAAAAGTATCAGCTACTTGGGGTTTTTCTACCGCTACTCGCTGAGAACCGACACCCATCGCAATTTTGTAGTGTTGTGCGACTTGGGCCAAACGTTGGTTAATCATTGCGGCTTGTTCTGTTCCGCCAGTCATGGAAGAAATTAACAAGGGTGCGTCAAGGTGCTTCCCCAGGAAAGTTGTACTGATATCAATATCGTCGTGGTTGAGTTCGGGTAAGCAAGAATGGGTGAAACGATAACGTTCTAATCCATTGGTGATTCGATCGCACTGAACATCTTCTTCTAAGCAGATGCGAATGTGATCGGCTTTGCGATTCTGAGTTTGTGCAGAGATATTGGTAGGGGCGTTCACTGGTGGGTATGGCTAAAAGTATTGGCTTGCGATCGCTATTGTTACATTGTCTGCAACCGTATTTGTATAACAAAAATATTTATTTTGCCTATCAATAGGGTACGTTACGCTATTGATAACAGAATAATTCCTTCATTTTATGAGTTAATTAATATGGTTTTACAAACAGAAAAGCGCTACACCCCAGAAGAATATTTGGAATTAGAAGAGAAAGCTGAATATAAAAATGAATACAGAGATGGAGAGATTATACCTATAACAGGGGGGACAACCAACCACAATAAGATTGCAGGTAATTTTTATAAAAGGTTTCCCTTGACAGTGCAAGGACAAGATTATGAGATTTACATAGGCGATGTAAAATTATCAATACCTCGTCATCGCATTTATACTTATCCTGATGTAATCGTCATCAAAGGTAAGCCTATTTATGAGGGAACAAGTACAACAATTATTACTAATCCATTATTAATTGTTGAAGTCTTATCAAATTCAACTAAAAATTATGACAAAACAGATAAGTTTAAATATTATCGTTCAATTTCTGGTTTTCAGGAATATATTATGATTGACCAGTATAGTTTTGCTGTAGAACAATTTGCAAAGCAAGCAGAAGGTCAATGGATTTTTAAAGAATATGAAGGTGAAGATGCAGTTTTAGTCTTAGATTCTATCGATTTTAAAATTGCCTTGCGTGATATTTACGAACGAGTGAATTTTGAGTTGATTGAGGAATAAAACTGCGATCGTGCGATACCTGTGGTAGTCACTAAGCGGCTGGTGAGCGGAGTCGAACCATGCCGTTCGCGCAGCGTCTCGTAGAGAAGTGCGGGCTACGCCTACGCTAAATATGGGCATCATTCACCGTGAATGATGCCTACAGCAAATTGCAACTTAGTAAGGTACAGATAATCGTAGGGGCACAACATGTTGTGCCCCTACCCGTGTACTTCATTTACCTGAAATACGCTGTATTTGTTGCTCATTACGCCGTCTGTGTAGCAGCCGCTTTTGAGTCTGCCCTAGATTTTAACCGGGTGATAGTGGCTCTACGAATGCGATCGCTCTTGCGTACTCCACCTGTCATTTCGTATTCCCGGCTGTCTTTGCCATACTTCAACGCCACACCACTGACTAAGCATTCTGAAGTTTCGCGAATGGTCTTTTCAAGAGTTTCTATTTCTGACTTTGCTGTGTCAAGGGCGGTTAACATCATATTATATTGGTCAATCTGGTTGCGAAGCTGCCCGGTTAACTGGATTAAATGATTTACACTGATGGAATCACCAAAGTCGAGATCAAAAGCTATTTTAGTCGCCAGTGCATTACTCTATCACAGGAAAATCTATCTACTTCTAGGCAAAATAAAAAAGAGCGGGCTATTTGGCAGCGTAGTTTTTGGGAACACTTGATTAGAGACGAGGTAGATTTTAAAAATCACCTTGAATATATTCACTACAATCCTGTCAAACATGGTTTAGTGAAAGCTTCAAAAGATTGGGAATATTCCAGCTTTCATCGTTCTGTTCGTCAGGGTAAGTATGATATTACGTGGGGTGCTGGGCAAGAAATTGTATTTGACTTTAATATCGGTAAAGAGTAGATATCGCCTAAATTGTAGCTGAAATTGTAGGTTGGGTTAAACGAAGTGAAACCCAACATCAGCGTTGGGTAGATGGGTAATGTTGGGTTTCGTTCCTCAACCCAACCTACGAATTACTTCACATTAAGTCGTAATAAAAAAAGTATTAAATGAGTTTATTACAAGCACAAAAATTTTGAGCTACTGAAAAGCTTACGCATTCACACTTACATTTACAACTTCCAAATTTCATTATATGCTTTGTGAGACATTGCTTTGCCTCGCTCTTTGATTTCCTCCTCAGTCCATTGATTAGCCTTCAACAAATAATTATCAAGTGGATATTTTTTATCTTTTAGAATTTCAATTTTTTTCAGAAAATCATAATTTTTTAGTTCTTCACTGTTGGTTGTTTTATCTACTAATATTAAATTTCCTATCCTGCCGACTATTTCTTCCTCTCCTTTAGATTCTGCTAAGAGATGTTCAATACTGGCAGAATTATAATCAATAGGTAGTCCATTAATATTTTGTCCTATGAATTTTTCAAGTATATATTGTATGACTTTTTTATCTCTCTGTTTATTTTTTGTATAAATTAAATCCATAAAATTAACTTCAAATTCGTCCAAGCTAGGTAGTTTTTCCTTGAGCTTTCTTATTAAATTTGTATTAATTGATTGAATTTTATCTAGATTGTCAGTATTAGAAAGTTCTTGAGCATATTTGGAATAAAGTGGAGCAATTGATCCAGAAGACCTTTGAGAAGTAATAGAATTGAAAATAAAATGAAAACATTCAATTTTCCATAGTATTGGACGTAATGCCTTCAATGTTATCTTATTTTCTCTATATGCCCTCATAAGAGATAAAATCATTGATGTTTGTTGCTTTACATTAAAAAGGCGTAATGCTTTTAACGATTGATAAATACTATTTTTTTCTTCAGGGCTCCATTGATGATTATCTGGAGATACAATAGAAACATAATAATCTGAATTTTTTTGAAATTCTAATAGTAATAAACGAGATTTATTTTCAGATTCATTTTTACTAGAAGAATCAATATACTTTTTTATTTCACCAAATAACTGTTTTTGAGTTGTATCACCATACTTAGAAAGCCAATGATGGTACAAAAAAGATTCTACAACAGTTTGTTCTAGCCCATTATTATCAAATTTTTCTAAAATGCCATTCCATATCACTTTATAAGTATCTAATGTTATGTTAGAAGCTCGCAGCTTCTGTAAAATTAAGTTTTTCACCAAATCAGGTGTAGTAAGGTCTTTACCTCTAGTATTGAGAGTTTCAAAAATTAAATAAGCATCGTCTTCATTATCTAATTGAATAAATACTAGTTTTAAGGAAAGAACTTTTTTCCTTAGAGATTTTAGAGTTTCTAGAATTGGGGATATTCGCTCTTCAGATAAAGCATTACAAGATTCTTTACTATCAAATTTAGGAATTATGTCATAAAGTTTCTTATTAATTAATTCAAATGCTGATTTTAGATTTTGTTCTTCACTACCTACATTACATTGTAATTCTGCTTTGTTAAAGCTTTGTATATATCCTTGGAGATAAGGAAAAGATGTCTCAGAGTTTAAAACATATTCAGGTATATTATCTATATTAGCTTTCTCAATATATTGATGTACCCCTTTAGCTAAATTTTCATCCCCATAGTCAAGAAAAGCATTTCTTATAGCAGCAAGCATTAATGTAATAGTTGTTAATCTTTGTTGACCATCGACTATTCCATAGTATGGTTTTTCTGTTTGATAAACAACCATTGAGCCTATAAAATAATGTTCATAATCTCTAATGACAACATCATCCCAAAAGTCCTTAACCTCTTCATCTGTCCATGAATAAGGACGTTGAAATCTTGGGATTTTAAAATAACCTAGAGCAAATATATCCTGAACTTCTTTGTCATTAGCTTCGATTTTCATTGATTTCACATCCTTTAATGAAGATAAAGATTGTATTGATTAATACTATTTTAGCGTAGTAACTATTTTTACAAAATATAACGCACTAACACTCATTAAGCAGTGATATCAATCTAGCTTTAAATGTATAAAAAACTACTATTGTTTATCCATATTCAACTAATCAACCATGTACACGTTATCAAGACTATGAAAGTACAGACAAACTTCAACTCATCAAGATTTGAGTAACCAAAATCCTCTGTGTAAAATATTTGAACACTCAATTACAGCAAATTTTGTCAACCAATTTTACTTAAAACACCAAAAACATAACCCCTCTCCGCCACCGGAAAGGGGTTAATCACTGCCGAAACTCAGCAATCTCTAATAAGCGTCTTGCAACTCGTAGAAATCAGGCGAGATGTAATCCTTCCGCAAAGGCCAACCTACCCAATCTTCCGGCATCAAAAGCCGTTTGAGATTTGGGTGTCCTTCGTAGATAATGCCGAACATATCGTAAGACTCGCGCTCTTGCCAATCTGCGGTCTTCCAAATCCAGTACACAGAAGGCACTACAGGATTTTCCCGTGGTAAGAACACTTTAACTCGAACTTCTTCGGGGCGATCGCTATTATCACCGACTTTAATCAAGTGATACATACTCACCAATTCTTGTCCTGGACCAAGGTCTATACCACCTTGACACTGGAGATAATTAAACCCATAAGCATAAAGGGCTGTAGCGGTAGGAAGCAAGAAATCTGCCCCCACCTTAATTATCTCTACACCATTCTTATCCGGTGCTAAAAACTCATGGTCAAAGCCATTTTCCGTCAACCACTGGGAAACTTTACCCGCTTGTACCAATGCCTCTTCTTTCGCTGCTGGTACTGGTTTAGATTCTTCTTCAGCCACGGGTTTGTTCCTCCTTTTGCGCCTTTTCTGTCAGCAGTGCAGGTGGTATTGGCATACCAATCGCTTCCGCCAATTCCTTCGGTGGTGCAGAGCGAGTTGCTGACTGCAAATACTTACCAGTTAAGATTTCCTCTACTGGCTTCAGGTTATGAGTCGTGCTGTAATAGCGGTGAGTTTGCTTAATTTTACCCCGCTCTTGCATCGACTCATTGGAGATTTTCTTCCGCAGCTTAATGATTGCGTCGATAATTGCTTCTGGACGGGGAGGACAACCAGGTAAGTACACATCCACAGGAATCAGTTTATCGACTCCGCGTACTGCTGTGGGGGAATCAACGCTGAACATCCCGCCAGTAATTGTGCAAGCACCCATCGCAATTACATACTTTGGCTCTGGCATTTGTTCGTAAAGACGCACTAGTTGCGGAGCCATCTTCATCGTGATAGTCCCTGCCGTAATAATTAAATCGGCTTGGCGGGGGCTAGAACGGGGAATTAGCCCAAAACGGTCAAAGTCAAATCGAGAGCCAATTAAGGCTGCAAACTCAATAAAGCAGCAAGCAGTACCAAACAGCAACGGCCACAAACTAGAAAGCCGCGCCCAGTCGTAGAGGTCATCAACCGTCGTCAGAATGACATTTTCTGAAAGGTCTTGAGTGACATTAGTACGCTCAATGGGGTTGATGATTCGTTCTTTACCCTGGGTTGTTAAGTTAGAATTCAAGACCATTCTAAAGCTCCTTTACGCCATGCGTAAACTAAAGCGACTACAAGAATTGCAATAAAGACTAGCGCTTCAATAAAAGCCAATAGCCCCAAACGGTGGAAAGCTACCGCCCAAGGATACAAGAAAACAGTCTCCACATCAAAGACGACGAAGACCAGAGCAAACATGTAGTAGCGAATGTTGAACTGAATCCAGGCTCCCCCGATGGGTTCCATGCCAGATTCATAAGTGGTGCGACGTTCTGGAGCGTAACCACTGGGTCGTAGGAGCTTGGAAGCTGAGAGCGCTAAGGCAGGTACTAGGCTACAGATGATGAAGAAACCTAGAAGGTACTCGTAACCGCTGAGGACAAACACAATGAGTATCTACCGCTTATGGAGTATTTTAAGTAGTGAGTGGAGATTGAGTACTGATGACTAGAGATTAAGGATTTTAGGAGTGGGGGAGCAGGGGAGCAGGGGAGCAGAAGAGCAGGGGAGAGTTCTTGTATAAGTTCTTTCCCCTCTGCCCCTCTGCCCCTTTGCACCTCTGCCTCTTGATACCCCATACCCAATGCCCCATGCCCAATGCCCCCATGCCCAATCCCTTAACTGCGTAACTTTCTTTTACATTATATCTGTTTGGTTTTTCTGAAATCTGGGAAACAGACGCACTTTAGGTATTTGATTCGCTTTTGCTAGTGATAGAAAAGCCTAACAATTATGTCATAATTTTTAACGTATATTTAAGATTTCTCCTTTGCGAGGCCTTAGCCATGAGCGAACCAGCTGTTGAGACTACGGTGTTAGACCGCTACGAGTGTCGCGCCTGCGGTTATGTTTACGAACCCGAAAAGGGAGACGACAAAGATGATATTGCTTCAGGGACAAGCTTTGCAGAACTGCCCATAAATTGGCGTTGTCCAGTTTGTTCTGCTAAAAAGACTGCTTTTGCCAACATCGGCCCTGCCGGTACTGCATCCGGCTTTAAAGAAAATCTCGGTTATGGTTTGGGTGTTAACAACCTAACGCCAACCCAAAAGAATATCCTAATTTTTGGTGCTTTGGCTCTTGGCTTCTTGTTTTTTATCAGTCTTTACGGCTTACAATGACAGCCTTTAAGCAATTCCAAATAACCCTCTCTACCAGAGGCTTTACACTGCGCTAACAAAATTCAAAATGAAAAAGCCAGGACTTTACAGCATCCTGGCTGCCAACTGCTACCAAAATTTAGAAATAACTAAGAAATACTGATGCATTCAATTGTGAAAGGTTGGCAACGAATATTTGCCTTGTTAATAGTAGTCGCGATCTGCATAGGTTGTAGCCAAGTTCCCTCTGTTAGCTACAACCCTTGGAAAGTCATTTCTGTGCCAACAGACTCAAATTTATTGGATATTGCTTTTACTGATAACCTTGAGCATGGCTACTTAGTCGGTAGCAATGCCACACTATTGGAAACCAATGACGGTGGTAATACCTGGAAACCAATAACACTGCAACTGGATGAGCAAAAGTATCGCTTTGACTCAGTAAGTTTTGTCGGTAAAGAAGGCTGGATTGCCGGAGAGCCTGGACTTTTACTACACACTACCGATGAAGGTGCTTCTTGGTCGCGTATCCCCCTGAGCGAAAAGCTACCAGGTAGTCCGATCGCAGTTAAGGCGCTAGCAGGCAATACAGCGGAAATGGCTACTAATGTTGGAGCCATATATAAGACCACAGACGGCGGCAAAAACTGGAAAGCCCAAGTGGAATCAGCAGTGGGTGTGGTGCGTAACTTAGAGCGTTCTGCTGATGGTAAGTATGTTGCTGTTTCCGCTAAGGGGAGTTTCTACTCGACTTGGGAACCAGGCCAAGATGCTTGGGTTCCCCATAACCGCAATAGTTCTCGGCGCGTAGAAAACATGGGCTTTGGTGACAATGGGCAATTGTGGTTGCTAGCTAGAGGAGGTCAAGTTCAGTTTAGTGACCCAACTAAACCTGAAGAATGGCAAGAAGCAAAATATCCAGAGTTATCCACCAGTTGGGGTTTACTGGATTTGGCATATCGCACACCCAATGAAATTTGGGTCGGTGGCGGTAGTGGTAATTTGCTACGCAGTGCCGACGGTGGCAAAACCTGGGAAAAAGACCGTGAGGTTGAAGAAGTTGCAGCTAATTTGTACAAGATTGTGTTTTTAGAGCCAGAGCGGGGATTTATAATTGGCGATCGCGGCGTTTTGCTCAAATATCTACCAAATCCTGAAACAACTTCCCCAGAAGCAGCTTAATGGGGACTGGGGACTAGGGACTAGGGACTGGGGATTAGGGACTAGGTAAGAGTTTTCTCAATGCCCAGTACCCAATACCCAATACCCAATACCCAGTACCCAATCCCCAATACCTATTTCTGAGAAGAACTTTGCAACTTGTAACTCTTTCTTAACTTTGTAGGATAATAAACTCAATAACACTCTATGTATAAGGTAGGGATCTAAATGTCAGGTACCACTGGAGAACGTCCGTTTTCGGACATTATTACTAGCGTTCGTTACTGGGTAATCCACAGCATCACCATCCCGGCATTATTTATTGCCGGTTGGCTATTTGTCAGCACCGGACTGGCTTATGATGCTTTTGGTACACCCCGTCCCAACGAGTATTTCACACCAGCGCGGCAAGAAGTGCCCATTGTGAAGAACCGTTTTGAAGCTAAAAAACAAGTTGAAGAATTTATTGGAAAGTAGTTTGAGATCATGACTAGCGGAAACAACATCAATCAACCAGTTACCTATCCAATTTTTACCGTTAGATGGCTGGCAGTACACACCTTAGGTGTACCAACTGTATTCTTTTTAGGCGCGATCGCCGCAATGCAATTTATTCAACGTTAGGAGCAATTATGGTAGAAAGATCGCCTAATCCCAATAATCAGCCGGTTGAACTAAACCGGACTTCTCTATACCTGGGATTACTAATGATTTTCGTTCTGGGTATTCTGTTTTCCAGTTACTTCTTTAACTAATTAGAAGTACTGTTGTTAATCTTGGTTTATGAACGTGTGTTGATTTGTTGTTAAGGGAGGAGAGAAGCTGTGTCTGGAAGTGGGAGAATTCCCCTGTGGGTCGTCGCTACGATCGCAGGTTTAGGTATAATTACAGTCTTGGGCATTTTCTTTTATGGTGCCTACGCCGGACTCGGTTCTTCGATTTAACATTAGTTAGTTTGAACCGAACACTATAAGTTAGAATTTTTCAGCATTTGTTGAGAAATCAACGTTAAAAAAACCGCCTGTCTCTATGAGATGGGCGGTATTAATTTTGGTCATTTGTCCTTTGTCTTTTGTCATTTGTTTTTTGCAAATAACTAATGACTAATGACTAATGACTACATCAGTATCAGTTGATATCGCTGATATCGTCGTTTTCAATGTATAAAAACAGAAACGCAAAGACCACACCTGGCAAAACCCAACCAATTATGGGCACGAAGATCGCAGACAAGTACGAAGTACTAGCCAAGACAGTAGGTAAAAAAGATGCTGCCATAGTTAAAGGTTCCTATGAAATCACACTACAATTCAAGATGAGCTTACTGCAAATTCTGCCAATTTTTTGAAATTCTTTCATATTTTTAACACAGGGGAAGATATGGGGCCGCGATCGCCTATTCCCCATATAATTCATCATTTTCTCAACCAGTCCAGCCATAAGACTTAATACTGTAAGCTTTTCGCTGTTGTCTGGTAGGTTGTTAAGTTTGTTTAATTGATTGTCCAGTTTTGAGAGTGCTGGGACTTCTACCTCTAGCTGAATAGGGAAATCAGCGATGCTTAAAGTGGCAAGCTACGCACTACCGCCCCTGAAGCTCTTAATCTAAAATCTTTATGAGTGAATTCAGTGACAATTATCATAAACTGGGAAGAATATCTTTGTGGTTTCTAAAACTGAATTTATTGGATAGGTCGAAAGTATAATAACTTAGCCCCATCCGCTTCTAGCTGTTTCTGCTGGCTGTAGGCACGGTAAATTAAAGGATCTCTTCCTAAATACCAATAAGAAGGTGTACCACCTAAAAATCGTCCTATGGCTCTCTCGAATAGTTGAAAACCACTACCCAAATCGCTAAAGTTCTGCCATGTATATGCAGAAGACCAAGCTCGAAATAATTGATTCCCTCCTTTTTTGTTAAATACCTGATTTTTGTTCTGCCTAAACCTTGCCTTCCACTTTTCCAACTTATCAGGTGTCATTAGATAAAAATAACGTTTAGTATATTCATCTAAAAACTGCTCTTGCCACTCGTCAAAGCTTTTATCTTTCTCTTCTTTTAGCTCTTGCTCTGCTCTTTGCATCTGTTCTGGAATATTTAACAGGAAGAAGCGTTGAGGCACTTTTGAGTGTATCAGCTTCATCTGCTCTAGTGATTGGATAGGAGGATCTACTAAGTTAATCTGCTCATCAAAAAATTTACCTTCTTGTAAATACTCTTCGCTAATGGAACCAGAGATGAAAATGTCACCTGTTGCATCTGTTTCCATAAGAATCCCACCGTATTCGTACAAACCCACATAAAAAGTATCGCAACCAATTTGCCTTGCTAATGCCGACAATCGAGGATGATCGGCATTGATAGCTCGTTGGCATAGTATTTCCTCTGGTAATATCTTGACAATTGTCCATCCATAGTTACCAACGAATAAAGCGAATGTCCACATCTCATCACACAAAAGCCACGGATTATGACGTAGTTCTTCAACATCCACAGCAAGCTCAGGCAAGGTGATGCGGTGACAGCCTTCTTGCTCTAAAAGGCGACTTAGTGTTTGCTCGATTAGTGTCAAATCATCACAATGAATGCAGTAAGTATAATTCCAAAATCCACTCATTGTAGCCCTCCATGATTTTTTTGACTTCAACCTTTACCAAAACCTCCCCATACCACCTCACATACCCAGGAGTTCATCTAGTTGTAAACTTGGCAAGTCTGGAGGAATCACGGTTCGCACTATTGTGACTTTGTGACTCTCCTGTTGGGTTGTTAGATCGAGTGCGATCGCTCCTAAGCGAATTTCTAAACAGCCAAAGGGAATGTTTAATTGTGTCATCACTTCCAAATCTCCCGATGCATTAGGAAGTAAATTTGTCAATAAATGGGGGCCATCTAGTAAGTAGCGAGTTTGATAATCTTCAAGCCATAACTTGACAACAACTTGCAGAGGTACTTCCGGCAGTACTACGCGCACTATGACAGACTTGCCAGCAATTAATTCGCCTTCTGGCACATACAAATGTGGAGTTGGCAAAGGCTCAGTGGCTGCCGCAATTAGAGGTAAGGAAGAAGATGAATATAACAGTGGTTGCTCCTTTTCTTCAAAGGTGTCACTCTCTTTTGCATCGCCTTCCAGTTCGGTATCTGTATCATCTACAACGATTTCTTGCGCCAACCAAGCTGACGCTATATTTATTTTTATCGGAGGGGGAGGGGGCGGTACTTGTGTTAGCAGAGCCGATGAGATTGTTGGTTCTTCTAGTACTTTTTCTATTTCCGTATTTTCTCCAATCCCTAGTTCCACTTCCTGCGCTGTGTCTATATCTTTCCCTAAGTTCTCCAGTTCAGGAGCCAATCCTTCGACTTCTTCCCATGTCTCTTGTCCGTTGGGCATTTCAGCCAACATAAGTTGTGAACGGCTCCAATTTTCGTTCAGATTATTCTCCGTGTTGGCATTTAGGTCTAATGGCAAGTTAACATCAACATTCGCATTTTCTGTACTAGGAGGAAGGGGTATCTGCTGCGGTGGAACATAGTTATTGTAATCTTGAGGTTGCAGATGGTTGATATATTCAGGCAAGGAGTATCCTTGGCTCTGCATCCACTTCCTGAGTAGGGGAGATGAATAAAGGTTTCCGGTTGTAATTAATTGTGCATTTTGCGGGGCTTCGATTTCAGCAACAGATTCTTCCTGAAATTGTGAATTTTGCGGGACTTCGATTTCAGCAACAGATTCTTCCTGGAATTGTGAATTTTGCGGGGCTTCGATTTCAGCAACAGATTCTTCCTGGAATTGTGCGTCACCTACTCCTAATTCAAGTATATTTTCATCTTCAGCCACAGTTGCGTCCAATTTTGGTAAGTCTTCAGCCGCTTTAACTTCCAATGTATTTGGAGGAACATTATTTTCTACTTTTTCTTCGGCATCATTTAGTGAAGCTTGTAGCCGTTTCAAGTATGGCAAAGTAGTCTCGATTATTGGCATTCGACGTTGCTTGATGACCAACTGCTCTAAATTTATGGTGGCTATAGTAGCATCCTTTTTTAGCTCCTCCGGTGTCTGTGGTTCTGCAACAACATCTGTGGTAAGGTTGGCATCACTTTGAATAGGGGGCAGTTTCGGTAATTGAGGCAACGAAATGCTTGAATTCTTGAACTTAGATGTCCGCAGGTTAGCTTCTCGCAGAACTTGCAGGTTAATTTGCGGTGGTAAAGGTGTGTTTGGGGATGGATTAACTATCTGAGACTGGTCTGTTTTTGGAGTTTTGACCAGATTTAATAGTTTTAAATCGAGCCTAACAGGTGTCTCTGTTTCTGTGAAAGCAGCAGATGAGTCCGATGTTGCTATGAGGTGATTTAAAGATGTACTAGATTTTGCTGCGGCTGTGATTGCCAGTAATTCTGTTACATCTGCTGTAATGGTGAAGGACTGGGTAGCTAACGGCATGACTTCGCCAGCATCGGCGAATTTCCCATACAAACTGATATCTGCCAAAATTAGCTTAGATTCACAATCAGCAGGAATATCAATTGAGGTATTGATGGTAAAGGGCAACTCCTTATCTGATAAGGGTTGCCGTACTTTGGTCAATATTTTCGAGTTCTTGGGCGATCGCAGTTCAATTTCTACCTCAAGCGCCCGCAAGCTTTTTGAAGATGATGTTTCATCCCAATCTAGATTTGTCTTTTCTTGGAATTCTATGTACCCGTTGATTATAAGAGCTTGTCCCCAACGAGCAATATAATTATCCTGACTTAAAATTAGCAGTAATGGTGGCGGTAGTTGTGTTGCCGAAGAATCTGTAACTTTTTCATCTTGCGGCAGCAGTTCAGAGGTGGGTAAAGCTAAATCTATTAAATTTTGTAAAATCTGCTCTGCCGTCTCTCCTTTGAGCCATACAGGACTTACAGGCCGATCGATAACTATATCTTCATCTTCTTCCGTTTCATCTGACGCAACAGTTGTAACAAGGTTGCCATCTGTAGTAATTGCCAGTCCTTCAGAAACTGCGATCGCTCGATCTAGCTCAATTGTAGTTTCTGCTGGGGCATTAGATTCCAAGTTCTCTTCATCTGAGGCAACAGTGGTAACAAGGTTGCTATCTGTAGTAATTGCCAGTTCAGAAACAGCGATCGCTCGATCTGGCTCAATTGCAGTTTCTGCTGGGGCATGAGATTCCAAGTTCTCTTCATCTGGCGCAACCATGAGGTTGCCATCTGTAGTAATTGCCAGTCCTTCAGAAACTGCGATCGCTCGATCTAGCTCAATTGTAGTTTCTGCTGGGGCATTAGATTCCAAGTTCTCTTCATCTGAGGCAACAGTGGTAACAAGGTTGCTATCTGTAGTAATTGCCAGTTCAGAAACAGCGATCGCTCGATCTGGCTCAATTGCAGTTTCTGCTGGGGCATGAGATTCCAAGTTCTCTTCATCTGGCGCAACCATGAGGTTGCCATCTGTAGTAATTGCCAGTCCTTCAGAAACTGCGATCGCTCGATCTGGCTCAATTGCAGTTTCTGCTGGGGCATTAGATTCCAAGTTCTCTTCATCTGGTGCAACAGTGAGGTTGCCATCTGTAGTAATTGCCAGTCCTTCAGAAACTGCGATCGCTTTCTCAAACGTAAATAACGTAATTGCAGTTTCTGCTGGGGCATTAGATTCCAAGTTTTCAGAAACAGTATCTACGCCATCGTCGGGTGAACTCGATCCTAAATTTTTCCTCGGCTCTCTCTCTGCTAATAGCGAGAAGACTTGTACTTGCACGCTGTATTGCCAAGATTTACCGAGCAGATCCGACATCAAATCGCCGGAACACCGCAACTCCCAAACTCCCGGTTGGAAGTAGGTAAAAGGAATTACCGCCATTATGCCTTCTGAATTAGTGCGACGCGATCGCTTGAAAATTCGCCGCGTTGGTTGAACTTCCTCGGTTGAAGAGTGAGTTACCCGCACTTCCACGTCTGTATTAAGAAGGTTAGAACGAGCCAAAACTCTATACTGCCCTTCCAAAATTTCCAAATTTGGCGATTCTAGGATATGCCACGAGCGAGCGCCTTGTTTCTGTATCAGAAATTGCCAGTGTTCCATTGTAAGTGATGCCCAGACCGACGAGCCGCTGAGTAATATTGTGTATTAACTTGCTTGCAAGTTTACCTCAGTATTTTAGAAATGCCTCACTTAAATGGCTATCAAGTTAACTCAATTTTACTGACTTGACTTCTCACACTTTAACTACTCACCTCAAGGGAATTTTGATAAGTCGCCGTGTTGCTTGTGCGTAAAGCTTTTGTTGTTTTCTAAATATTAAGTTTGACAGATTCTAGTGCTAAATTAACAGGGATGCAATGGATAGCGTTAGTTGTCTTTGCTCAACTTAATGCAAAAATTTTTGTATTATTTTTTACTAGAATTTCCACTTTGCAATAGACACAACGTACAATAAATTAAAATTCGCTTGAGAATTGTTATTGAATCGTAATTGCCCACATTTTTGCTACAAAGAGGTAGGATGCGGTTCTTAAGTGTCCTCTGCGATCACCCAAGTTAGGCGCAAAGCGAGATTGCAAATCACAACACTTAACCACACAAAACGCATCCAATCTATCAGAAGTGGCTCTTTGAACCGCTACAAAACACGTCTTCCCTTGAGTGAAATGTGGGTTGACAATGAGAATTTACAGGAGGGATTCGATGCTAGTCATTTTAATGGACGAGCAAATCCTTGCCCCTGAGCAAGTTTGCCAGTCTTGTTTACTCGCTGACGGGAGCGGTCAACCTCGTTGGCGTGGGGGTCAACTGCGCTGTGGTCAAGCCATTCGCAAACTTACTCAACAGCAGCCAGACCAATATGAATGTATGATGGGCTTTCGCATCGCCCATATAGAATAGTTGAATTTCTCAGCAAGACCAGCAATTGCGTTATCCTATGCTCAAGTAACTATTAAAATTTAACCACAGGAGAACGCATAATGTCTTGGCGCGGGTCTACAACAGTTTCAGATCGGATTTTTGCTTCCTTGCCTTATTTGCTTCCTCTAATTGAAGTTTTTGTATTTGGTAGATATTTACTATCAGAGTTTCCACCGTTACAACTACTGTTTTTACCGCTTCTGCCATTATTAAGAATTTACTACGGCGTGCGTTATGCAGGAATGATTATTTTCTTTGCTTTATTTTTGCTGGTAGTAAGAAATGAAAAAATTAGTCATTTTATTCGTTTCAACACCATGCAAGCAATCCTTTTGGATATCATTATCTTTTTGTTTAGCATCCTAACTGATGTTGTGGGACTAGTTCCTTCCGGTGGTTTTGCAATCCAAACTCTATCCACAACCATTTTTATCGGCATAGTGGGAGCAGCAGCATATTCAGTCATCCAGTCTGTGAGCGGACGTTATGCAGAAATTCCAGCGATTTCTGATGCAGTGTATATGCAAGTGCGTTAGAAGTTAACGGGACGCTACGGTGTTTTCCAGGCGACCGATACCTTCAATTTCTACGCGGACGCGATCGCCTGGATGCAAAGCACTTACACCCTCCGGCGTACCTGTAAGCACCAAATCACCAGGAAGTAGCGTCATCACCTGACTGATATAGGAAACTAAAACATCGGGGGAAAACACCATCCGATCGATACAGGCAGATTGAACTGGATTAGCATCGTCATTCACAAAAGTCTGCAATCTCGCTCCTGGATTTAATTCTCGCACAATCCAAGGCCCCAAAGGACAGAAAGTATCAAAACCTTTGGCTCGCGTCCACTGACCATCCTGTTTTTGTAAATCCCGCGCTGTTACGTCATTGGCGATGGTGTAGCCCCAAATTTTGGTTTGGGCTACCTCTGGCGTACATTCAAAAGCGTAATCGCCAATCACTAGAGCCAACTCTCCTTCATAGTCAACTCTATGTGACTGGGGAGGATACTTAATTTCCCTTTCAGATGGAATGATCGACGTAGGTGGCTTAAGAAAGATTAATGGCTCAGAAGGTACTGGAGTTCCCATTTCAGCCGCATGATCTGCATAATTCTTACCCACGGCCACAATTTTTGAGGGAGCGCAGGGAGCCAGAATTTGGTAATTTTCTGGTGTCAAAGTTAAATCAGTGGGTTGTCCTTGTAACCAGGGTGGAGCATCTAGCACCTGTACATTCAGGGATAGCTGTAGTAACCCATAGTAAATCTGTCCTTCTGGATTTTGAATTCGCACGTAGCGCTGCGCCATAACCTTGATAAATACCTTTTTTCTGCTTTTTAGTTGCTGTGAGTACCTAGCAATCGTCAGTTAGCTGTTTAGCCAACCGATTGAGCCTTGAGCAAAAAAGCGATCGCTATAAGATGCCCTTTAAAGAAAGATACCCCTTAGCGAAGCTGATAGCTCGATCGATCTTGTGAAAGAAATATCAGGATTGCCTCTCAACCTAGTTTTCATTAGGGACATGCAAAAAATCCAAACTTTGGCGATTTGGCTAATGAAACAAAATTGAAAACTGGTAAGATTATAGTTCCTTGTTGCTTCAGATGTTGATTAATACTGGCATTTTAAAGAAAAGACAGGTATAAATTAATATCAGCAGCCACTTTTGTCCATGAGGAAACTGAAAAATATGACTACAAATTACGAAACAATGTACATCCTCCGTCCTGACTTGGGAGAGGAACAGGTAGAGCAAGCAGTTACTAAATATCAGAATTTGCTTCGCGAACAGGGTGCTGAAGAGATCCAAATTCAAAATCGTGGTAAGCGCCGTCTAGCTTACGAAATCAAAAAACACCGGGATGGCATCTACATCCAGTTAAACTACAGCGCGCCTGCAACTGCGATCGCTCCTTTTGAACGCGCTATGCGTTTAAGTGAAGAAGTGATTCGCTACTTGACAATTAAGCAGGACATTGAAGAAGAAAAACCCCCTAAAGAGGAAAAAGAAAAGCCTACTAAAGTAGCTGCACCTGCAACAGTGTAGGGAGGTGAGGTGCATGAGGGAGATGAGGGAGTAGGGGAAGCAGGGGAAGAATTCCTAACTCCTAACTCTCCACTCCCCAATCCCCACTCCCATTCAATAAAATTTTGTCTTTTTCTTTTTTCGTCACTTGTTTGGGAATGCTAAATTAACAAATACTTGCCAAAGGTAGTACTCCCGCAGTTATACCTAAGAGTGGACAAGATTCTGAATGGGAGCTTTAAGCTACTGTGAGCCAATCTGATACACCTAATATTCAAGTTCTCTCGACGGAAGTATCGCAGCTACGCCAGGAGCTGCAACTTCGCGATCAATTAGTGCAACAACTATCTCAAGAACTTTTCCGGCTGGTAAAGGGTAACACTAGTTTTATGCCACAGCAGCCGGAATTTGAGCGCGATCTGACCCAGTTACACGCTTTACAAGAACAACTTCAAGCTGTAGAACAGCAGGTGGCGTTCTACCAAGAGCAAATTACAACTCGTGACTCCGAAATTTATCAATTGCGACAGTCAGTTCAAGAACTTACCGACCGCACTCGGATGTTGGAGCAAGTAGTACAAGAGTTGCCTCAAATTTACCGTCGGAAGTTTGAGGAGCGGATGACGCCAGTGAGAGAAAAGGTAGCAACGCTACAACGGGAAAACCGCCAACTGCAAGCAGAACTGCAAAGTGTGAGTTACCGTTTAGCACTCAAAACTCGCAATGCTAGTCACAGCGGTATTGATTTACCAAATTTTCCCCGCCCAGCATCCGAACAAACTAATATTTCAACTCCCCAGAATGCCTAAAATTATCATAATGGTGGAATCTAAGAGGTAAGAAATTGGTGCATCAAAACATCTTGGAGGCATCCAAGTAGTAGATCGAGGCAAAAATAACTATAAAGTTAGAAATAACCTAAAAGCTGAGATTTTAACCTTTCTTACCTCCTGCTTCCTTTCACTAGTTACGTCCCATATAAAACAATTAGCTTAGAGTAATTTGCACAACCCTGGATTTAAAAGGCTGGGGAGTGTCACAAACAGTTGCATTTGATTTGATCGATTTTGGCAATTTTTGACTTTACTGCTTTAGGTAGATGACTTCCAACTAATGCAATTTATACTACCTAGCTTCAAAGATATGAATTTCCCTCAACATTCTTCTCTGGACAATAAACAAAATCAGCCTGCTAGCACCAGACTGTTATTTTAAAGAGAATATGAAAGAATATGAACAAATGCAAATATCGCTTGACTCCGCCATCCTTCTGTAGGTAGATTTATTAGTTAGTCTGCTAGCATCAGACTGTTATCTTTAACGTTGGTAAAAATATCTTGGTAAGTGTCAAAAATTTCAAACACTGTATCGAGTTGGGTAAGTTCCAAAATCAACCGTACAGGAGCTTGTACATTGCATAGAACTAAGCGGCAACCACTCTGACGTGCAGCTTTTAAGCCTTTTACTAAAGGAACTAACCCAGAGCTGTCCATGAAGTTAACTTCTGCTAGGTCGATAACCCAGAGTTGATAAGCTTGAGGGACTACTCCAGCCATTTGTTCGCTCAAAGCCTTACCGCCTTGCAAATCTATGCTTCCTTGGGGTTTAAACAAAATCACTTGAAGTTCTTGTGTGAAAGCCATGAATTTAACAGGGTAATTGGAACACTTGACAAAAAATTGAAAAAGACATCAATACTTCTTCTCTTTCAACGGTAAAATGACCTTTTACCCAGATATTTGGGCAATTTTAGTCCTACAGTTGAGAGAGATTATTTCAGTATTCATGTCGTATAATTTGTGATAACTTTCATCAATATAGGCATAAGCGCCTAACAATTTCGGTATCAACCGTATCTTTTACAAGATTTTCACAATTTAAACGGATATTTATAAATTTTCTATAAAATTTTTAATCTTTTTTTAATAAATTATGAACATGTGGTACCAATCCCAAAATTTGTATATTTAATAGTCATAAATTAATAGTTCCCATAGAGTAGAAGTTATGTATTAGTTTGATTGACACCCCACCCAAAAACAAGCAAAAATGTAAAAATATAGTAAAAGTAAAAATTTGTAAAGACGGCGGTGTGGAATGTCTTTAGAGCTGATTTCACTAGAAAATATCCAGGAAGTTGCTCATAATTACGGGTATTGGGCAATTTTTTTCGGAATTTTGCTAGAAAATTTAGGCATTCCCCTTCCTGGTGAAACCGTGACCTTAGTAGGCGGGTTTTTAGCTGGCAGCGATGAACTAAATTTCTGGCTGGTTCTCGGTGACGCAATTATGGGTGCTGTCATTGGTGGTACTTGTGGCTATTGGATTGGTAGAGTTAGCGGTTGGGCTTTTCTGGTAAAAGTTGGCAGTATATTTCGGATTTCTGAAGTGCGGCTGCTGAGTATTAAAGATCAATTTAGTCAAAACGCTGCTAAAGGAGTGTTTTTTGGGCGTTTTTTGGCATTGTTACGAGTTTTTGCTGCACCACTAGCTGGTATAGCTGAAATGCCCTTTAGAAAATTCTTTTTATATAACTTTTTAGGAGCAGTTGCTTGGGCTAGTTTGATGGTGACATTAGCTTTTTTTGCTGGCAAAATAGTCTCTTTAGAACAATTGGTTGCTTGGGTGGGTCAATTTGCGATCGCAGCTTTACTAATCCTCGCTGCCTTAATTATTGTGCCCCTGTGGCTGGAGTCTCGCCAAGTTAAAGGTGCAGCAGAAGAGTAAGTCAAGCATAAACTAAGTGAGGAGTGAGGAGTAAAGAGTAAAGTAAAAAGTGAATTTTTTTAACTTTTACTTTTGTATTTTGCTTTTTTAACTCCTAACTCCTAACTCCCAACTCCTAACTCTTAACCCCTAATCTGCTTTGACCAAATGCGAGTCGGTAGTCCCCAAACGTATATAAAGCCTTCAGCGGCTTTGTGGTCAAATTTATCCTCGGCTCCGTAGGTTGCCAAATCAGGAGTATAGAGAGAATTATCGCTCGAACGCCCAACTATCGTAGAGTTGCCCTTGAACAACTTCACTCGCACAGTTCCAGAGACTTGCTCTTGTGTCTTTTGAATAAAAGCATCGAGTGCAACTTTGAGTGGACTGTACCACAAACCGTTGTAAACAATTTGGCTGTAAGTTTCTTCAATCCCACGCTTGTAATGGGTAACGTCTGCTGTTAGCGTCAAGCTTTCTAAATCCCTATGTGCTTGAATTAGCACCAACATTGCAGGTGATTCGTAGATTTCCCGCGATTTGATCCCCACCAGACGGTTTTCAATCATATCTATCCGTCCGATGCCATGATTTCCCACCGCCTGATTGAGTTCTTCAATTAGCTCAACTGGCTTTTTAGCTATTCCATTGAGAGTTGTGGGGATACCACCCTGGAAACCAATTTCAATGTACTCTGGCTCGTTGGGAGTGTGAGCGATCGCTTTGGTCATCTCATAAATTTCTTCTGGTGGCTCAAATGAAGGATCTTCGAGTAAACCAGCTTCAATACTACGACCAAGCAAATTTTTGTCAATACTATAGGGAGAAGATTTTTTAACTGGTGAGGGAATACCAAACTTTTCCCCATAAGCGATCGTTTCCTCACGACTCATTCCCCATTCTCTGGCTGGTGCGAGGATCTTCAGGTTGGGGTTTAAGGCGGTGACAGAGACATCAAAGCGAACCTGATCGTTGCCTTTGCCAGTGCAACCGTGAGCGATCGCATCAGCACCATATTTTTCGGCTGTTTCTACTAATATTTTGGCAATCAGTGGACGAGCTAGGGCGGTTCCTAGAGGATAACGATTTTCATAAAGGGCGTTGGCTTGAATCGCTCCAAAGGCGTAATCTTTAACGAAGCTGTCTTTGACATCCGCCACTAGGGATTCACTTGCACCCGATTTCAGAGCTTTTTCTCTGATTGGCTCTAATTCATCTCCCTGACCTAAATCTGCTGCTAGGGTAATCACCTCTTCCACACCCCACTCTTGCTTAAGGTAGGGGATGCAAACTGAGGTATCCACTCCGCCAGAATATGCCAGGACAACCTTTTTGGCGCGACCCATTAATTTCTCCAGTTAGGACAACAAAGAATGAGTCATTATTATATCTAAACTAATCCACGTATATTTTATTCATGCAATAACCTATAGGAGTCAAAATTACGGTTCACTCTCAATACAGTCTGGTTAAGCTCTAAGCAGTATTGAGTAGACCTCTTGCACAAATGAAATGTAAAATTTGCCCACCTTACGGGATCTTGCTACATCCCTCAACCCCTTCTCCCAATTTTGCATGAATAAAAAGTCTAGTTAAAGAAAATTTTCTTAGCTTGCTGCGCGTAGCATTGACTGTAGAAGAAGCCCCGATTATAAATGGCAAATGGATTAGGGCGAGTTTACCTAAGTAAACTCACCCTGAGTTGCATTTTATATTAACTAAGTTTTGAAATCCTTCTACAGGCTAAGGTTAGACTATAGAGAAAATCTTACTGAGTTCAGATTGATATGTTTAATGAGATTGTCTTACAGTTTGTAACTTTTCGTTCTTGCGCTTGCGTAGAAACATACCACCTACAGCCAGCATACCTAATGTAATACTAGGCTCAGGAACAGACTTAGGGTCAAAACCTGTAAATTTGTCAGTTCCTAGATGGAAAGAATGGTTGTCGCTTTCAAATCCACCACCACCTGTTTGGGTAATGACAATCTTGTTGAAAATGTCGTTGCTACTATCTGAGTAGAAGTGAAGGTAGCCATTTCCTTCACCGCCATGCTGTGATGCACGAATTGGAGCAACTGGGTTCACATCCTCAGTTGTAAATGATTTGATTAAATTATCGCCATTGTAGAAGGAAAAAACGTTACCAGAACTAATAGCTCCCCAGTCAATACCGAAATAATTGAGGGAACTTGCAAGGTTAATTGTGACTTTATCGCCGTTGAAAACTGCCAAATACTTCCCATTATTGACCTCACCATTTGCCCCAGCAGGTGCCCATACATCTGACCTCACACTGCTGGTTCCACTGTTATTCTCAAATGAGTATTTAGCAAAACCAGTGGTTGGTGCTTGACCATTATTGAAGTTAACAGTTGTCGTACCAGGAAGTTGAGTAAACTCAGAAAAAGCACCTTGGTCAGTTTCTCCATTAGGGCCTGCAATGCCAGTGGTTATTTGGAAGGAAATAGCCTGGGCAGAACCTGCATAGATAAATGAGGAGATTGCAGATAAAGATAGAGCAGCGATACAAGCAATTTTTGTAAAAGACATAATCTTGAAATTCTGTATTTTTAATTGTTGAAAAGTTCGTTTGCGACTTGGATTCATTATGTAGTGTCTTCTAGAAGAAACAATAGGATGAAACTACTGGATTTGTATTTATTGAAAAATTCCTATATTTAGCCAACATTTTGCCCTATTCTTGAACAGAAATCAGTAGTTTCACTTGCAGAAAAAGTGGATAGTATATCTGTTATTTATCTGAAATTAAAAAAGTTGTAAAGTAAGCCTGCATATATTAAGAATTTGTATCTTCGGATGTTGTCCTGATTAAGGAGCAATTAAGATAACAAACAAAATTGTTTTAAATTCTTTGTTTCCTGATAAATATAAATAGATTCGTGGTATTGCTATTGGTTTTGAGATTCTTCCGTCGCTATATTTACTTTTTCTTCTGTAATTAACTATGCAACCTGAGTGTTTTGACATAGCTATTAACATGAATTAAACTAAACTCTTGCAATCAACAAAAGAATTTTGACCGATGCATCCAACTGAAAAAGCTGTTGTCCCTACTCGCGTTATTGGTTTAATTAGTGGCACATCCGTAGATGGCATAGACGCTGCGTTGGTAGAGATTTCCGGTACAGAATTGGATCTCAAAGTTGAGTTGCTAGCCGGGGCAACATATCCTTATCCAGCCCAACTCAGAGAAAAAATATTAGCAGTTGGTGCAGGCGTTGCCATCTCAATGGCAGAATTAGCGGAAATAGATGATGCGATCGCCCAAGTCTTTGCCCAAGCCGCCCAAAATATTCAAATTGGTCATCAGCGCGCCACTCTCATTGGTTCCCACGGTCAAACGGTTTATCATCGACCACCCAAAGAGGGAGCACAGGGAGCAGAGGAGCAGGGGAGCAGGGGGAGAGAAACGATCGCTACCCACGGGCTAAACCCTAGCTATCCGTTAACAGCATTGGGCAGTCCTTTGGGTTATAGTCTTCAACTAGGGCGAGGTGCATTAATTGCACATCTTATGAACATTACGACTGTGAGTAACTTCCGCGTTGCTGATATTGCTATTGGTGGTCATGGTGCGCCTCTTGTGCCTAGAGTCGATGCTTATTTACTCAGTCATCCCCAGGAGGGGCGTTGTATTCAAAACATTGGTGGTATTGGCAATGTTGCTTATATTCCACCTCGGCATGGAGACTGGCTCTCAAAAATTCGTGGTTGGGATACTGGCCCTGGAAATAGTCTGTTGGACCTAGCGGTAGAGCATTTAAGCGGTGGTGCTAAAACTTATGATGAAGATGGCAATTGGGCAGCAAGTGGTACTCCTTGCTATCAATTAGTAGAACAATGGCTCAACCAAGACTACTTTCATCTACCGCCGCCCAAATCCACTGGACGCGAATTATTTGGTGTGACTTACTTGCATCAGTGTTTAAAAGATGCTCAAGCATACCAACTCAATCCTGCTGACGTACTAGCAACTCTCACAGAACTTACAGCTGCTTCAATTTTTCATAGTTACCACACTTTTTTGCCAGAAATGCCACAACGGGTACTATTATGTGGTGGTGGTAGTCGCAATCTATATTTGAAACAAAGGTTACAGTTGTTGTTAGGATCGATACCAGTCTCCACAACAGATGAAGTCGGCTTGAGTGCAGATTTTAAAGAAGCGATCGCCTTCGCGGTTTTAGCCTACTGGCGACATTTGGGTATTCCTGGCAACTTACCTGCTGCCACTGGTGCACCTCAAGAAGTACTTTTGGGAGAAATTTACCAAGGTCAGTTCTGAGTCAAGAACAATAAACAAGATAAAAAATTTCTCCATTCTCCACAGGCTAAACGTCCCGCTATCGCTAACGCAACTTAGCACTGTCTTTATCAATATTCAAAGCTACTATCTTTATAGGCTAAACGTCCCGCTATCGCTAACGCAACTTAGCACTGCTATAACTGTAGTCTTGGCAGCACTCAAGCAAGACAAGGAATAAAAGGTGGCTCATACTTTTTTATTGGAACCAGGACGCTGGGCAATGCAAGGAAATTGGCTGGAACGTAATGGTACGCCAATCAGCGTCAAGGGTATGACATTGGTAGCTTGGAATCGAGATAACTGGTTTACTATGGCCACAAAACTGATATTTCCAGGTAGCGATCGCTCTGAAATCTCTTTGCAATATAAGGGGCGGTTGCATGATGGAGAGCGTCAGTATACTTTTTTACTACAACATAATATTTTGGGGCAGGTTGAAGGCGAAGGCTGGATTGGTCTAGATACTATCGTACAGCGTTACTGGGTACTAAGCGATCGTCAGCGTCGTAGTGGTTTTGAAACCCTACACCGGATTTCGCAAGATACATATTACCTCAGTAGTGGTATCTTGGCTGGTCATTTTTTAACTAGCACAATGGAAGCTAGCCTAGAGCGTCAGTCAGCTTAAAAGCAGCCCTACCTCACCGCTTTGCTGTTCTTCTAAGCCAAAAACTGCCGTTCAAAGAACTCTGGCAACGCACTGGTTTACCAACGCCTAATATCTCCTACCCGACTTTAACCACTCATCGTATATTCTTACCGACCTACTGAGTTGTATAGTAAAAAAGAAACGATCAAATTATGGTCAGGATTTTAGTATTTTACCTAACCATGTAGTCAGGAGTTCAGTTTCGTGAATCCTAAAGTCTCTGTTATTATCCCTGCTTACAATACTGAAACTTATATTGGAAAGGCAATAGAGTCAGCCTTAAAGCAAACACTCACTGACATTGAAGTTATCATGGTCGATGATGGCTCAAGTGATAAAACTGTAGAAGTCGCTAAAAGTTTCACCGATCGACGTCTCAAAGTGATAGTTAATCAGCAAAATGTTGGAGCGGCGGCGGCACGTAATCGCGCCTTCAGAGCAGCCCAAGGAGAATGGATTGCTGTACTTGATTCAGATGATTGGTATGCTCCCAAAAGATTAGAAAATCTTGTGTCTCTGGCAAATCAAACAAATGCAGACATGATTGCTGATGATGTTTATTTGATCGAAGACGGTACAACATCTCCTTGGAGTACATTGATTCAAGAAAGTGGAGAACGTATAGATAAAATCTTCCAAATTGATATCGTTTATTTTGTAGAAACTGATGTCTATGGGCAACCAGGGTTGCATCTTGGCTTAAGCAAGCCTCTATTCAAACGAGAATTCCTGATTAAGAACTGCATCGAGTACGATGAAGAAATTAGAATGGGTCAAGATTTTTGGATTGACATGAAATGCTTAATCAAAGGAGCTAGGTTTTTTATTGAGCCAAAACCCTATTATTTCTACCGTTCACGCCCTGGTTCTCTTGTATATCAAAGCCAATTACCACGTCTAAATCAATACTGCAAAACTACTACTTCTTTCATGCAACAAGACATTGTGAAAAATAATCCTACTCTAATGCGTGCTCTATCTTATAATCTCTCAGTCTATAAGAAAAATCTAGCTTATCTTCAAGTTGTAGAACCTATAAAACAAAGAAAATGGTTAACAGCATTCACAGGAATCAGGAAATATCCGGGTTTCTTTTATGATTTTATGTCCAGATTTCATAGTATTGTCGAGCGTCGAATTCAATATTATATAATGAATAATAAATCAAGTTTTGATATATATCCTAATCAACAGGAAAAACGAAAAAACAACACTTAAATATTACAGTTTACCAATGAATAATGCATTATTACATAGTAATAATTAGCTTGAAGATTAAAAAGATTGTTAGGTAATCAGAAAATTTTTTAAAAGTATTGGGTGAATATAATTCGTTATTACATAAACTAAGTCTATCTTCGTGAACTAATGCGAATTTAAGGGTTTGTTAACCTACAAAGACAGGTTTATCAAATTAAACATGGCTAGTTGTCAAATTATTTAATTGGGCAGTTAAAACGTCCAGATATTGCTATGTCAATGGCTTAGTTTTTAGGCAGTCGGCGCGCTCCGCACGCCATTGCTTAATCAGTTGCGTAAGTCCTGGTGTAGCCAAACTAATGCCGTCTTCTCCCAACACAAACCAACGTCTCGTAGAGAAAAGGAGATGCCAAGAGTGATAGCGCATTAGTCAAAATTGGGCAAACTAAAACTACACCACAATTTTTGAATGCACTTGTCCTCCCAAATATTTACAAACTGCTTTTGGAGTCGAATTTTCTATGTCAGACCCCAACATTGGTCGCTTACTCAGCAAACGCTACCAACTCCAAGAGTTAATCGGTACTGGAGCAATGGGTCGGGTTTATCGTGCTAAAGATACATTGTTGGGAGGTGTACCTGTTGCAGTTAAGTTTCTGGCTCTATCAATCCAAAATGAAAAGATGCGATTGCAAGACCGTTTTGAGCGAGAAGCAAAAACCTGTGCTTTACTAGGGCAAAAAAGTATCCATATTGTCCGAGTTATGGACTACGGCGTAGATGACAATAACACCCCGTTCTACGTTATGGAATACTTACAAGGACAAAGCCTGAACAATATTATTCGCAAGCAACGATTACCTTTAGCTAGATTCCTCAGTATGGCGCGTCAACTCAGCTTAGGGTTACAGTGCGCCCATGATGGCATCCCGGTTGATGGCGCTATTTGCCCAATTATCCATCGCGATGTCAAACCAAGCAATATGCTGGTGATTCAAGATCCCAGTTTTGGAGAATTGGTCAAGGTTCTAGATTTTGGTATTGCTAAGTTATTACAGTCAGATGGCGACCATACAAAATTTTATTTGGGGACATTGGCTTATTCTTCTCCCGAACAGATGGAGGGTAAAGAATTAGACAACCGTGCTGATATTTATAGTTTGGGCGTCATGATGTTTGAGATGCTCACAGGCAAAATGCCACTGGTGGCACCAACTCACTCTTTTGGTGCGTGGTATAAAACACATCACTATCAAAAACCACGTTCTTTTTCTGAGGCTGTGCCTGGATTAGAACTACCAAAAGAAATTGAAAATTTGGTGATGAGTTGTCTAGCTAAAGTAGCACGCGATCGCCCCCAAAGTATTACTGAAATCCTCAGAGTTTTAGCATCTTTAGAAAAGCCTGAGCATACACGCAAAATTCAGCAAGCCAGCCATTCCCTCGTTCCTACTACTACAGCTAGCACTGAGCTTGAACAAAAGACCAAAGCCGATTTGCGGGTATCCTGGTCAAACGATGAAATCGCTCGTGCCATTTCCTGGCCCAAAAATAAACCAATTGCCGATATTGTGTTTCCCCAGCCCATTCATACCAATGGGGAGGTTTTACCAGCTTTGTGGGTGATGCTACCGCAAGAAGAAATTCAAAAACGCTTACTCTGTACACGCTATAACCAATTTCTGTTCATCTCTATCCCCCATCCCATGCTCCTATGGATTACTGTCATCTACAATCGCAAGCATGGCGCTAAATGGTTGCCTTATTATCTCGATCTCAAAACCAGCCTTGGTCAAGAAATTGCTCGGTTACTACAGCACACAGGTTACTACCGCCTCTTATTCTTTGCACGAGAAGCACCAAATCCCTGTACCCACATCTTACTTTCCAGCGTCGCTTCTGCCCAGCGGCAACGACTGCAAGAGTGGGTCGCAATCAGCAATACCTTGATGTCCTCTGCCGACCCGCAAATTAGTAAAAGTTTACTCAAAAACGAGTACGAAAAGATTAAGCCTCAGATTATAACAAAACTGGAAAGTATAGATACAGATTCTCCATACGATCTTTCCAGCTAGGCATAATTTCTTAATGTTACGTGTTTCATAGGTGGTCGCTCTCACAATGTAACGTTTTATAAACAAAATATATATAAAGATGTAACTTCTAGTTATATGTATAAAGAGTGAAATCACTAGCTGCTAAAGCAGTAGTATATAAATTATCTCTGAATCTTCCTCTGCAAATATTCCAGTGGATTGTCAATTTGTGCAGGTGTGATTCCCTGATTAGACGAAACAACAAAAAGTTTGGCTAAAGCAAACAAGAGTTTTACCCTGCAATGCTAAAGTTAGTCTAGACTTCATCAGATATGCCGTAGACAATGTTTACTCATTCTTAGTTAATTTCGGGAATTGAACTTTTGCGCCATATTATTGTGGAATTACTTATCGAAGTTGACGCCCCGGCATCCCCAGCTCTTTTCCTCCTTGGAACCAAGCAAGAGAAGGAGGTCGCCCACTGCGACATTAGAACGACTCTATGCCATAGTGGAACCGGAATCTAAGCCCCACTGGTGTTTAAGAAGCTCTTGATAAGTTGCCTCGCGCACGACCATTTGCTCATAGAGCTTGACTAAAAAATCTTTAGCTTGATCGTGGCTCATATTTTGCACCTGAGTAGCAAATGAGCAGATGCTGAATTGCTGTTCCAAGGATAGTTTCATTGGTTGATTCATAATTACTCCGAAAAAACAACGCGTAAAGGTGATATCGCTCACAGAAGTCCAAATGGGATAATATTTGGACTTATATCTGTCCAACATTTGTTCCTCCGTATTACGAAAGATAACAATTGTTTGACAGATTGCCCACATCCAAAGTGTGGACTTTTTTCTGCTTTGATATCTTGCACCTAATCCTACTGATATACCACCCAAGTCAGCTGAACCATATTCCGGAAAATAAGCTCTATTTGGTCTTAGATAGGTATAACTACCTCCCTTATTCCTTCCTGTTTTGCACAAATATCTTTTAAAGAGAATATTTGGTGCTATGTAAAACCTGTCTTAGTCTTTGTGTTTAAAAAGCCTAAGATGCTGTCTCCGCAAGGGTGGAAGAAGCTTCGGAGGAGGGAAATTGTAAGGAGGTTGGGGAATTAATGGTAATAAGCGTGAATTATAGTCGCTTTACCTTATTACGTGCAAGATGTCAATTTACTAATTTATACAAATTTATCCTCTTTGGGTGATTTTAGAGGCTAAAAATATTTGTATCAAATTGTAAAAAGGAAAAATGCTCACGCTGAACAAATTACTGAGTATATTTACCGGATTTGTCATTTATCCTTTGTCAGTTGTCCTTTGTCATTTGTTTAAAGTTACCAAATCGACTAATGACCAATGACTAATGACTAATGACTAATGACTATTTTCTTCAAGCGAGACGATGACAACTGTGATGTTATCGTGCCCTCCATGCTCTTTGGCAGCCTCAACAAGAGAGATGGCGGCTTTATCAAGCCAAGGACTATTTTGGAGGCAGTTAGCAATCTTCTGCTCGACAAGTTCTTCTGTAAGACCATCACTACATAACAGCAAGCGATCGCCAACTTTTACATCTAGTGGTTGTACATCAATTTGATGCAAGTCTTCACGCCCTAAACAACGCGATAATACATGGCGAAAAGGATGTAATCGTGCTTCATTTAAGGTGATGTCACCGATTTTGATTGCTCGTGCTACCCAAGTGTGGTCTTCCGTCACCTGTTCTAAGTGCGACTCGCGGAAGCGATACAGCCGCGAATCGCCAACATGAGCGCACCAAGGCGACTCTGGGGAGCGAAAAATTACTGCTACAACAGTTGTCCCCATATCGGCGCGTTCGGGATGATTTTGCTGATCCTGCAAAATCGCTTCATTGGCACCCCACAAAGCTTGCTCTAGTAATTCTTGAGAAGACTTAGAAGTTTCCCAATTTGCTACCAAATACGCCTGAATTTCTTCAGTAGCAATCCGACTTGCCTCTTCACCTCCGGCATGACCACCCATACCATCGGCAACAACGAAAAATCGTCCTTCTGGGTCTATATAGTAAGCATCCTGATTATTAGAACGAATAAGTCCCGGATCGCTAAAACCCGTGAAATTAAGTTTCATAAATTTTTTGCAACAATTAATACATACGATCGTAACGGTCGAGGCGTAAAAGTAATCGGATCGTGATCGCTGAAAGCGCAGCTGCAATTAAAGCAGGCAGCAGTGCTAACCATACATAATCCTTAACCACTAAAATAGTAGCTGAAAGCGTGAAACCGCTGATTAACAGAGCATAGCTTATTGAGAGCTGAATACTGCTCTGTCGTCGCAGCAGGCGTTCAGTTTCTATAGACCGAACGCGCAAGCGCATATCTCCTTGCTCTAGCTTCTCTAGTGTATCCTCTAATCTACGTGGTAGACCAAAGGCGGTACTACTTACCTGAGCTGCTTGACGACTTAATTCGTTAAGAAAGCTATTCCCCTCAGAACCATTCATATCGGTCATAAGTTGCATTGCATAAGGTTTGGCAACTTCCATAAAGTTAAACTCTGGATCTAAGCCTTTACCTACCCCTTCTAAAGTAGAAAAGGCTCGCATCACGAAAGTGAAAGTTGCTGGAAATCTAAATGGCTGATTATAAGCTATTTCGTAAAGGTCGTCACTGATTGCTGCAACTGATTGGTTCTCAAAGGGCTTATCCATAAAATGATCCAGCATATACTGGACGGAACGCCGTACTGGGCCCATATCATCAGTTGGGGCGATCGCACCTAAATTTATTAAAGATTGCACAACACGATCGCCATCTTTTTGGGCAATACCAAACAGTGTTTGCATCAATCCTTCGCGGATGTTGGACTTAATCCGCCCCATCATGCCGAAATCGTAGAATATCAAAGCACCATTTGCACTAACGGCAATATTGCCTGGATGAGGATCGGCGTGGAAAAAGCCACTATTGAGCAATTGTAGTAAGTAGGCTTGAGCACCTTGACGAGCGATCGCTTTTCGATCTAAACCTGCTGCTTCTAAAGCTTCATATTGGCTAATTTTAATTCCAGGGAGATATTCCAAAGTCAGCACTCTGGAAGTAGCATAACGCCAGTATATTCTGGGGACGCTCACCCAATCGTAGCCGCGAAAGTTCCGGCGAAAAGTATCGGCGTTACGACCTTCGTTAAGATAATCAATTTCTTCCCAAAGAATGCGACAACATTCTTCGTAAATACCCAACCAATCTCGTCCACGTCCCCATTTGGGATGGTTTTGAAAGTAGCGGGTAATTCCTTTGAGAATCTGTAAATCTATTTCAAATAACTTCTTTAGCCCAGGACGTTGCACCTTAACAACAACTGATTCTCCAGTATGTAGTATAGCTTTGTGTACTTGCCCCAAGCTAGCAGCAGCTAAGGGAATAGGTTCAAAATTATGGAAAAGTTCAGGAATTTTCTTGCCTAGTTCTTTCTCAACGATCGCTTCTACTTGCTCATAGCTAAATGCCGGTACTTTGTCTTGTAACTTGGCTAGTTCTTCTACATATTCACCAGGGAATATATCAGCACGGGTAGAAAACAGTTGCCCAACTTTGATGAAGGTTGGCCCTAAATCCAATAGAGTATTGCGAATCCAGACTGCTTGGGTTTTGCGTCTTGCAGCTTGCTTGACATCAGTCACACCTCCCGGATAACTCCAAGATTTGTTGTATAGCCAAAGTTTGAACAGTAAGGTCAAGACAAAAGACCAAATGTCCACAAAACGCCGTTTGCTAGAGTATTTTTCCCGATTCCAACGGTATGCCTTCTCTGAATAACCTTGTTCCATATACTTTGTTTACCGTTGGTTTGCGATCGAATCACTTGGAAGAAAAGACACTCTGATTCCTAAACTATTCTTTCTTAAGTGTCATTTGTCCTTTGTCCTTTGTCATTTGTGCATAATTCTTAGCCTAATGACTAATGACCAATGACCAATGACTAAAATTTATGCAGAAGTTCTACGATAATGTTGCAATTCTGTTCGTAACAGGGCAATTTCAGCTCGTAATTCATCAATCTCTGCTTGCAAGTCACCTGAATCAGAACTGGCTTGCCCAGTACCTGGGGTAGGTTGACTGGCATTAGCTGCTTCTGCTGCCCGATTTGCTCGCTCTAAAACTTCTTCTGTAAATTGGCGCAGTTGCTCTCTAGCTTCTGCATCAAATTTGCCCAGATCGCTCAAAGCATCGGTCAAGGCGACCTCTAAACGCTCATTAACTACTTCTGCTACCGCTCTGCCTACGAAAAAGGCTTGTACAAGGGGGTTACTCATAAATTTTTGTTACGTTGCACCGCAAGAGAATTATAACTTGCCTGTATGCTTTACGGCTTCTGTTGTTGAGGTAGAAATTTACTAGAAATTTACATAAGGCGATCGCTTTATTGATTGTATTCCAGCAACTCTCGATAATATTGCTCTGGTGTACTTGGTAAATAAGTTGTCATTTGCAAAGTTTGTTCCCTCAACTTGAAACCTTGGGTAATGTTAATCTGGCTGAGAAAATCTATATCGTGGGAAATTACCCAAAGCGCTCCTTGGTAATCATTGATACCTATTACTATTTGTTCAACAGTTTCAATATCTAAGTTATTAGTTGGTTCATCGAGAATCAGTAGATCGATTTCTGAGATACTAATCATAGCGATCGCTAATCTTGCTAATTCACCTCCACTCAGTACAGAGGCGCTTTTGTGAACGTCATCATATTTAAAGAGAAAGTGTCCCAGTTGTTGACGTAAATGCTGATAGCTGAGATCGGGATTGGCAGCTTGCATATTTTCTAGAATTGTGTATTGGCGATTTACCAATTCGTAGGTTTGATCGAGATATACAGCTTTCATCGCTGGTGTGAGCAAAACCTCACCTGATTCTAAAACCGCTGTTTGGTTTTCCATTCCCAAAATTGCCTTTACCAGACTCGATTTACCAGAACCGTTTGCACCGATAATGGCTATGCGATCGCCAGATGATATATGCAGTTGAATATTTTGAATCAATAGACGCTCTGATATCCTAAGATTTGCACCCTGGATATTAATTAGATTTCGGCGTTTTTGATTTTTTTCTTCTAGCTGAATACTCGTTACTTTGGTAGTTTTGACCTTCGTCTGTGTAACCTTTTGATTAGCCTTTGCTACTGCTGCTTCATGTTTCTTTTTCGCAGTTCCGGTAGACACCTCAGCTTTGGTTTTAATCAGTCCTGCTGCCATTCTATCAATACTACCATTCAGAAACTTGGCGCGACCGTTGCGACTAGATTGGGCTGCGCGTTGCTGTTCTTGCATCGCTGTGATTTGGGTACGTTTGAGTTCCTTTCTGGCAACTTCGTGCGATCGCAATGCTGCTTCTAACTCTATTTCTTTCTGTTGTCGATAATGAGAAAAATTACCTCCATATACTTTCAAACCAACAGGTGTAAGTTCCCAGGTTACTTCTGTTACTTGGTCTAAGAAAAAAGGCTTGTGAGAGACAATTACATACGCACTTGTGAAATTCAAAAGAAACTGTCTTAAGCTTTCTAATGCTTGCAAATCCATGTGATTAGTTGGTTCATCGAGCAATAACAAGTTTGGCTTTTGAGCTAAACCGATCGCCAAAAACAGTTTAGTAAGTTCTCCACCACTCAAGTTAGCAATTGGTAAAGATAAGTCAACTTTGGTGTGGAATTGTGTTTGCAAAATATCCTCAATCTTCCACCATTCATCAGAGATAGAAATCAAAAAATTAAGTACTGTATCTGCTGTAATTTCTTGTCTGATAGTGCTGATTTGTGGCAAATAATAGACAATACCATTACAGCAAACTGAACCTGTATATCGGTTAATTTGACCTGCAAGTATCTTGAAAAGTGTTGATTTTCCTACCCCGTTGCGACCAACCAAAGCAATGCGATCGCCCGCGTCGATATTCACATGAACTCCTTGAAACAAAGTTCTATCTACGCTGAGGTCATAGGCTAAATTCTCAGCTAACAATATTGATTTTTTCGGCATTATTCTCAAACCTCAATTCGCAAACTTCCACCCGCATATTTCCAAAATTTACGGGTAAATTAGACACAAAAAAAACTCAGCCGCAGACAATCGTCAAACGGTTCTATATAGATAGGAATGATGACAATATTTTTAGTGCATGACTATGTGAAGTAACCCTGTCAAACTAGTTGCGTTTATTCTTCGTTGACATTTGTTGCTTTAGTGCAACAGGTGTTTGGTACTACTTCATTTGTGCTATCTCATTGGAGTTGTGATGAGGTTTGATATTGACTACAGTGTAGCACTAAGGTATTTCGGAAAGTGAGAATGCGATCGCTTTTTCTATTTCCACACTCCCCAGCCCTACTAGAAAGACTTACAGCAGTTTGATTTTGTCTTAAATACTCTTGTGGGTGCGTTTATGGGTAGGGATGTGGGTGTGGTTGTGGTTGGGACTGTGGGTTGGTTTGTGGGTTGGTTTATGGGTTGGGTTGTGGGTTTGGTTGCGGGTTGGGCTGTGGGTGAGGCTGTGGGTTGGGCTAGGGATTGGGTTATAAATTTGGCTGAAGACTCATTTACAACAGTACTAATACTACTAACATTAGGATTTGGAGCTACTGTAGGAACTGGGATAATAGCAAGCTTTCTAAATCAATTTATTTTGTTAGCACTAACAGTAACCAGTTTATCCGCACTTTCCATGCTGCTTTTTTCACCCCTAAAAAGACGTAGATTAATTACTAAATATCGCCAGTATGAAGAACTTTAATTAAACTGTAATCAAACAGATGCCCGACTTGTTTAAGAAGTCGGGGATCTAGTCTTGTTTGTGACAAAGATAAGATCGCACTCTCTTTTTTTGTGTCTAACTTAAGAATGCGAAGCCTTTTTTTCCCAAGCCTTAATGTAGTGCGGTAAGCGATCGCTATGCCGTCAAGCTTATCGCTTGAGCAAAAAGATTACTATATATAATAACTAACTATGAATATAGGTTAATCTATGTCTACCAAGCATATCGCAGAGTATTTCAAATTTCTCTCTTCTGAAGACATTAGACTGAAAGACTCAAGAATCGGTATTGAAACAATTCTTTATGAATACATTCATTGTGGACGTTCTCCAGAAGAAATTGCCCAAATTTATCAAACAATATCTTTAGAACAAGTATATACAACAATTATTTATTATCTGCAAAACAAAGAAACTGTCAGTGCTTACATCAAAAACTGGATAGAACACGGTCATAGAATGCGAGAACAACAGAGGCTTAATCCCCCGCCAGTGTCAGAAAAACTGCGCCAACTCCGAATTAAAAGACAAGCTAAACAGCAAGCATGACACTACAATATCTGATTGATGAAAATGTCAATCCTATATATCCAAATCAAATTAGACTACGAGAACCTGATATTGCGATCGAAGTGGTAGGAGAATCAAGAACTCCACCAAAAAGTACACTCGATCCAGAAATCCTGTGTTGGTGTGAGAATAATAATTTTATATTAGTGACAAACAACTGAACTTCTATGCCAGTACATTTAGCTGAACATATTGCTGTTAATCGTCACGTACCAGGAATTTTTATCCTCAATCAAAATTTAAGTATTGGTGAAAATATAGAAGAACTCATAATAGTTGCTTTGGCATCAGAAGACGATGAATATCAAGACAGAATAGTTTATTTACCCTTACCCTACAAATAGGCGATTACCTACGGTACGCTAGGCGATCGCTAACTACAAAACTGCTAAAGTAAATTTATAACTACTTGATGCCATATCCATTCTATGACCATTGCTCAAGAATTAGATTCTCAAGAAGGCATCTGCCAAGATATTATATTTCCCCCTGGTGATTTATATAGTGACGAACCTCCCTTGGAAAGCGAACTGCATTTACGGCAAATAATTTTACTTTTAACCTGTCTGGAATGGTTGTGGCGAGAGAGAAATGATTTCTATGCGGCGGGAAATCTGACTATCTACTACAGTCCGCGCCAACGCAAATCAGAATACTTCCGGGGGCCAGACTTTTTTGTTGTGCTGGGAACTGAACGTAAAACCCGCAAAAGTTGGGTAGTCTGGGAAGAAGATGGTAAATATCCGAATGTAATTCTAGAAATTTTATCTAACTCAACAGCTAATACTGACAAAGGTTTAAAGAAAACAATTTATCAAGACACTTTCCGCACACCCGACTATTTTTGGTTCGACCCTTACACACAAGAATTTGCGGGATTTCATTTAATAGATGGAGAATATCAACCTCTACAAGCAAGTGAAGAAGGGTATTTGTGGAGTCATCAGCTAGGGTTATACTTAGGAGTTTATGAAGGTTTATTGCGGTTTTTTACACGAGATGGACAACTAGTACCAACGCCAGAAGAAACGGCAGAACAGGTACAGCAAAAAGCTGAACAAGCCGAACAAAAGGCTGAACAAGCTGAACAAAAAGCTGAACAAGCCGAACAAAAAGCTGAACGTTTAGCAGCAAAACTGCGGGAGTTAAATATCAATCCAGATACAATTTAGACCAGAGCTATTTCATTTAGGATAGTGTTGTGCTAAAAACTCCTTAGCTTCAGTCTTATCTTTAATTACTCCATCCAAGGTAGCTGCAAGCATATCATCTAATATTTGTCGATATTGAGGCCCTGGTTTGTAACCCAGTTTCTTTAAATCATTGCCATTCAGTAGTGGCTGCACATTAGCCCAAACAGTTAAATATTCCCAAATCTGATGTCTAAGCGATCGCAAACTTTGCACAGCAATTAAAATCAGCATTGGTAAATCATACTGTCGCAATAACTGTACTACTTGACTAGGACTTTGGCACTTAGGCAAAGATTCCATTACTTCAGTTTGAGCACAAACCAAGTTTTGCAAGCGTTTAATCCCATCTTCTTGCAATTGCAGATTTTTTGCCACTTTTGCCCGATATTCTGGTGTTAGATGGGCGATTAACGTTTCTAAACGCATTTCCCAATGAATGAGGGTTGGTTGCGGGTCAAATCGCCGCAAACAGCGTTCTAGCAAACGTAATTGTCGTAGGACTTCCACATCTAGCTTCAGGCTAGGATGGATGCATTGCAATGCCTCTAAGTTATCTAGCAACTGCAAAGCCGATTTCCAGTAGGGGGCTTCTAGGATGTGTTTTAGTTCTGTTTTCAGTCGAGTTTGCAGGGCTGGAGTTCTGCTATTCTCTTGAGCAGTGCGATCGTAAACACCACTGTTGATGGCATAGCGGATAAACTCTTCAGTTTGCGATTCTATCTGAAATCCGAAGCGCACGGCAAAGCGCACGCCACGAAAAATGCGGGTGGGGTCTTCGATAAAGCTATTGGCGTGTAAAACCCGAATTTGTTTAGCTTGTAAATCTAGTAATCCACCAAAAAAATCGAGTAATTCACCAGTCCGAGGAGAAGTCAGGCGCAAGGCGAGGGCGTTGATGGTAAAATCTCGGCGATACAAATCTTGACGAATAGAACTCGCCTCAACTTCTGGATTTGCGGCTGGATAAGGATAGAATTCTGTTCTAGCGGTGGCAATATCTACCCATAAAGAATCTAATTCTGGGTCTTTGTGCCACAGCAAAGCCGCAGTTTGAAAAGCCCCGTGGATTTCTAAGCGAGCCATAGGGTAAAGTTGTTGGAGTGCTTTGGCTAATTCCACACCAGCACCGACATCTGCTGATTTATGAAAGCCATCAACCACAAGATCGATATCTTTAATCATCAAAGTGCCCGCTACTGCTTCTGTTAATAGCAAATCCCGCACCGCACCGCCCACTAGATAAAGATGCCAACCCTGTTTTTCTGCCTCTTGCGATGCTGTAGTGAGTAATTGCCACAGTTGGGGAGCAAGGCGATTTTGCAATTCAGTGCTGAGAGGAATTTTAGATTTTGTTAGCGCAGCGTTAGCGAGTCCGTGAGCGTCATTTTGAATTTTGAATTTTTGTCCTTCTTGGTCTTCATCCCTTTCTTGATGTAATTCTCGCAAGACATCAGTACGGGTGACAATGCCCATTAACTGCCCATTTTCCAATACTGGTAAGCGTCCGATATCATAAGTCACCATCAGTGACTCAATTTGTGGCAGTGTCGTATCTGGTGTAATCGTTTTGAGATTCTTGGTCATGTAGCCCTTGACTGGTGCATGACTAAATCCGTGGTGTAAGGCAATATCAATATCCCGCCGTGAAATAATACCTACTAGTTGCCCTTGAGTATCGACTACGAATAAACCAGAGTGTCCGTAGCGTAATAAAATGCGCTGGGCTTCGGCAATTGTGGTTTCAGGCAGAATCGTGCGGACAGGAGAAGACATCAAATCCCTAGCAGTGAGGGGATGGGGAATTTGTGCTTTTATCCCGTCAAGGAGTTGTTTTAATATTGCCTGCGAATCAACTCCCCTGAGATTTAGCGATGCGGCTTGCGAATGACCGCCGCCACCCAAGAGTTGAAATAATAGGTTAAGATTCGTTTTGGGAATTTGCGATCGCCCAATTACCGTTAACCGTGAATCCTCTTCACCTAAAGGATACTCATTAGCCAGCAGTAGGGCATCAATTTCGGTTAATTCCACAAGTTCCGAAGCTAGACTCGATAGCCCCGGCACAAAAACCTCAGTTTTCAAAGTTACCCAAGCAACCGTATATCCATGTAGACAGAGATATTCTAAACTTTCCAGAGATTCAGTTAATAGCTGCTGCAATTGCGGAGATAATCCAGGGTCACGGTAGGTGGAAATTACTGATAAACTAGCCCCTTGTTGCATCAACCAAGCCAAAGCTAAAGCATCCCGTGCTGTGGACTGGTCATATGTTAAAGAGCCAGTGTCAACGTGGATACCCAAAGCCATCACAGTTGCTTCGGCAGCAGTCAAGGAAATTTCCTGTTGTTGCAATTGCTCGACGATTAAAGTTGTGGTGGCTCCTACTGAGTCAATATGCGATCGCGTGGCGGGAATATCTGATTCTTGTCCTAAGTGATGGTCATAAACTATAATCTCTCTTACAGTAGGTAAATCAAACCACTGGGCAGCTTTACCCAAGCGATCGCGTTGCTGTGTATCCACCACGGTCAGAGAGCGAATTTTTTCTGGATTCACCGAACGGCGTTCAATCAGTGGATATTCATCCCGATGTAATGCTAAAAAATCCCGTACAGTAGGATGAGAGCCGCCAGGTAGCACAATCTTGCTTCCCGATAGTAGGCGCGTCAACCCTACTGCTGCTCCTAATGCGTCAAAATCTGCTGTTGTGTGGCAAAGAATTAAATCCATAGTTAAGAGTCATTAGTCATTAGTCATTGGTGTTTAGACAAAGGACAAATGACAAAAATGTTGCAATTTCTGCTAGCTTAAAAATAATAAGAAAGTGTCAGTGTCGCCCTTTAGGATATTCTATCCTTAGTATTTCGCTGTATTGGGAGAAGCAAAAATGACCATAATATTCCAATTTGCCTTGATCGGTCTAGTAGTGTTGTCTTTTGTCCTCGTTGTAGGCGTTCCGGTTGCTTATGCCACTCCCCAAAACTGGAATGAATCTAAAAAACTGCTCTGGCTTGGTTCTGGGGTCTGGATTGGTTTGGTGTTTTTAGTTGGTTTGTTAAACTTTTTTGTCGTGTAGGCGACGGCTTCGCTCTGGCGCAGGCACATAATATAAGAAATAGAGGGGCAGAAAAGCCTAGGTCAAAGGTTAAGGGAAACAAGGGATTTTTTCTTTTTCCTACTAACTTAATTTTGACCGCGCTTTCCTGCTCCTCTACATTTAAATAAGAAATGTATATTGGCCAGAAGTATAGTTGATAAAGAGGCAGTCATGGCAGTTTTCGAGGGAACTTTTACCCAAACGGAGCCTTTGCGGTTTGCAGTGGTGATTGGTCGATTCAATGACCTCGTTACCGGAAAGCTGCTAGAGGGATGTCAAGATTGTTTAAAACGCCACGGTGTAGACCCTAATCCCCAAGGTAATCAGGTGGACTATGTTTGGGTTCCGGGAAGTTTTGAGGTACCTTTAGTAGCTCGCCAATTAGCACTTTCCCATCGTTATGATGCTGTAATTTGTCTTGGCGCAGTGATTCGAGGACAAACACCCCATTTTGATTACGTATCCTCAGAGGTTTCTAAAGGCATTGCCGCCGCTAGCTTTCAAACTGGAGTGCCAGTAATTTTTGGCATTTTGACAGTAGATACTATGCAGCAAGCCCTAGAACGGGCAGGCATAAAAGGTAATCATGGCTGGGATTACGCCCTGAATGCTTTAGAAATGGCTAGCCTGATGCGACAACTGCGTTCTAACCTAGCAGAGCCATATTCTCGTAGTAGCCAGTCTCTGCCACCTTCTTTTCCAAGTGCCAGCGTTAGCAATTTAACTGTCGAGTCAGAAGAACTCAGCTAGTCCGTCATTAGTCATTTGTCCTTTGTTATTCATTAATGACGAATGACCAATGACTAATGACCAATGACCAATGACCAATGACCAATGACCAATGACCAATGACTAAATTAAGGGGTTGACAATTACAGATAAATCTGAGATATTGGTATTTGGGTGATGATCGCGGGTATAGCTCAGTGGTAGAGCGTCACCTTGCCAAGGTGAATGTCGCGCGTTCGAATCGCGTTACCCGCTTCCAACTAAAACCTCTTGAATTTAACAATTCCAAGAGGTTTAGTGTTTTTAGGGTGCGTTGAAGTGTTCGTAGATTACCTCTGCACTCTTGTAAACTGCTCCAAATGTGGACAGATCGGTTAAAATTAGCCACAATCTATATATTTGGACAAAGAGTTAGACACTAAATATGTTTTAGCAGTTTCTGCTCTGGAAACGCCTGTGAACTCCAAGGCATAGAGATTGGAGACAATCCCGATCTAACCTTGATAACTGATTGTAATATATAGTGACCCAAAGGGAAATTAGCGGGTTTGTTAATGCGTGTTGTTTACGAGCCTAGCCTTCCCAAAGGATTGGCTTTAGGAGTGGTCGCCACTTATGCGCATAATAAATCCCCAAAAACGCAACCACATTACCTTGAAAGCGACAGATGAAGAGAAGGAAATTTTTAAACAAGATCGCCAACTACGGGGAAAGATTAAAAATAGATAACTCCGTACTGTGGCAATTAGTAGGATACTTAAAGTTAGCTGCATCTACTGTTGGTAATCAGGGCAATGTTTGCATCACCTTTTTATGTATATAAAGACAGAAGCCTTTAAGGTGTTTACCAAGGCATTATATTCTCGTAGTTCGTGTAAAACACGCTCAAGTTATTAGAACGCTTGTGCAATCTCAAAAACCCGAAAAAATCGATTTCAATACCGAATACCCCTGTCCCTGTCGTCGCCGGGGTCAGTTAATTCCGATTACGCTGACAGAAGCATTTGGTTGCGATCGCTGTCAGCAAATCTTTGTTGTAGAAGATAATGGTCATGTCCTAGAACAGCTTTCCACCACCTATCCCTACAAACGGGCTTGGCGTTGGATGGGAAATAGTTGGCATGTTGTCCATCCCCGCTTGGGAGAAAGCTATTTGCCTATAGCGCTGGGGATTATTTTCGTGCTAGTGATTATATGGCTGCCATTAGCACTGCGATTGGCAAATGGTTCCAGCATTATTGCTTGGGCAATGGTGGCGGTGCTATTGGCTATCTTACCAGCACTAATGGTTTGGCTTACCTACAGACGTTAACTCAATGACTGTTGAATTGTATGACCACCCCGAACCGATTACTAGTGCCCAACGAGCCTATCAAGCTTCCCTAAAGTTGGCGCTCACAAAGGGAGCAGACCGAAGTCGTGCAGTATTGGCAATGGCAAAGGCGATTGAGCGCTCATTTGACGACATTCTAGAAGCCAATACCTTGGATTTAGAGGCTAGTCGGGAAATGGCAGTGCCTGAATTGATATTGGACTGGCTGAAGCTGACTCCCACAAGGCTAGAGATGACAGTGGACATTTTACAACGGTTGGGGGAATTATCAGATCCGCTGCGACGCGTCAGAACTGCTGATTATCAACTGGAAGATTCCCAGAGTTATACCCAATTAATGCCCTTGGGAGTGATTGGATTTATTTATGAGGCGTTTCCCGATTTAGGGGCGATCGCAGCGGGTTTTTGTATCAAAACTGGTAATTGTATAATTCTCAAAGGCAGTACCGAAGCTAGCCATTCCAACGCGGTCATCGCTGAGGTACTGCAAAATGCGATCGCAGAAGTTGGCCTAGCTCCTGGCTGTCTAGAACTGATCACAGCAGAACATGGGGCTTCTGTTCGGGATCTAGTCACCCAAGACCAGTACGTGAATTTAGTTATTCCCTACGGACGTACTAGCTTAGTGCAGCAGGTAGTCCGACAGGCAACTTGCCCAGTTTTAAAGTCGGCGATGGGTAACTGTTACCTCTACTGGTCGCTCAATAGTAGCTTAGAAATGGTGCGCTGGATGATTCTTAATAGTCATCAAAGTGAACCCGATCAAGTCAACGCCATTGAAAAAGTACTAATTCATCGTCAAGCCTTGCCATCATCTTTAGCAGTCTTGTGGAACAGCTTGATGGAAAAAGGCTTTGAAATTAAAGGAGATGCAGAACTAGTCCAATCCTTTCCTCAGTTGCAGCTGGTAAAAGAAGGCGAATGGGGAAACCCTTATTTAACGAGGACAGTAGCTTTTAAACTGGTGGATAGCTTAGAGGGTGCGATCGCTTGGATTAATGAATACAGCAGTGGTCATGCTGACTCCATCGTGACTGAATCCTACCAGGAAAGTCGGCAGTTTGCCTTGGGAGTTAACAGTGCCTCTACCTACATCAACACTTCTCCGCGTTTTTCCCGTAACCCCTCGCGGGGAGATTCAGTATTTCTCGGCATGTCTAATCAAAAAGGTCATCGCCGGGGATTTATCAGTCTGGAAACTTTGACCACTGTTAAGCACATTGTTCAGGGAAATGGCAGGTTTTAAATAATTCGTAATTTATACAGTGTAATTCGGAATTTTGAAGTAAAACTATCTGAAATCACCGTGAAAAATTAAATTTCCCACACCTCAACGGTGTTGTCTCCACTCCAAACAAATAGTTTCTGTCCATCTGAGCTAATTGCAAGACCAGTAATTGACGATAAATGACTTGTGAGACTACAAAGTTCATGTCCTGTCCGAATATTCCACACTTTAATGGTTCCATTTTCACGACTACCACTAAGTAAAAAGCGTCGATCGCGGCTGACAGTAATTACAGGCATATATCCTGAAAGGCTTAAAGTGCAAATTACTTGTTGTGTTTGCCAATCCCATATTTTATACTTTTGGTCAAAGCTTTGTTCTTGAGTCACTAAAACTTGCGAATTTGAATAGATAAAATTCTGACCCAGATTAAACATAGAAATATAGAAAATTATTTCTCCTATTTGTATATCCCACAATTCAAAAATTTCTCCGTCAACAGCATTTAAAAATGATTGACCATCTGGGCTAAAGGCAATATACCAAAACCAATCTGAGCGCCGATGTGTAGTGAAGATTTTTTGTTTTGTTTTTAGATCCCACACTTCAGCATAATCATTACAATTCCAAAGTCCTAAAACGCGATTGTTGGGTGCGATCGCGATTTGATCGAATTCCTTCGTTGCTTCTGACTGGAATGTGCATATTACTTGTTGTGTTTGCATATTCCACACTTGAATTATGTTTTTATAATTACAAGTAACTAAGGTTTGCAACTCTTGGCTTATATCTACACAAGCTATCCTGCGAACTTTATCGGTATACCTTTCAATAGTAAAAAGATACTCAAAAAATAAATAGGGGTTGTATGCCTGTAATGCCAGTTTAGCTCTTGGCTCTGCACTTTCAAGAAGTAGCCAATAAGCTGCTTCTTGAACATCAACTTCTGAGTTCTCTAAAGCTTGAATAATCAAGTCTAAGCCAGCTTCCCCATACTCAAAAGCATCTAGAAGGGCATCAATTTTTTGTTCAAATTTTCCATAAGCTAGCAATTGCTTAACTCTTTCAATCGCTCCCAAAATTGTATTGTTAACTGTCATAAATTATTTACTATTTAGGTGGTGGGTTTAAATTCCCCACAAAATTCTCCCAGTGCCAATTCCCTAATTCAAATTTAAACTTAACAAAATCTTAATTTCTGCTTGATCCTGGTTTGCTAAGTTCCTTGTGTTTGGTTGAGCAGCAATTAGGAAACAAGTCAAATCAAGCCATTATTTGTGCTTTTCACAACTGACCTTCCTAAATGCCAACTGTATTTACATCTGAATAGGGGTGAATATGGAACTTATTGATAGCACACGCCTCCTAGCAAATCGGTGCAGAAGGCGGAATTTTTTGTTGGGTGCAGGATTTTTAACGGGGTTAACAATCGCTAGCCAATGGCATCCGGTATTGGCTAACTCAAGGTTTTCTAGCTATCCGTTCAGTCTTGGTGTTGCATCTGGCGATCCTTTGCCGGATGGTGTTGTTATCTGGACACGACTGGCTCCAAATCCACTCTCTGGAGGCGGAATGCCACTGGTAAATGTTCCAGTGCGGTGGCAAGTTGCCCTTGATGAAAACATGAAACAGGTTGTGCGGCGAGGAACAGTACTAGCAACACCAGAGTTAGCGCACTCAGTCCACGTTGATGTCCGTGGGCTAAACCCTGACCATTGGTATTGGTATCAATTTCAAGCAGGTAGGGAAGTTAGCCCCATTGGACGGACTCGTACAGCACCAGCATTTTATAGCTATACCCAACAACTGAACTTTGCTTTTGTCTCCTGTCAAGATTGGCAAAATGGCTACTATACAGCTTATCGGCATTTAGCTGAGGAAAATCTCGACCTTGTGGTTCATCTGGGTGACTACATCTACGAATACGGGCCACAATCTGGTGGGCCGCGCCAGCATAATAGTCCAGAAATTATCACTCTTAAAGACTATCGCGATCGCCACGCTTTGTACAAAACTGACCCGAATCTGCAAGCTGCTCATGCGGCTTTTCCCTGGATTGTGACTTGGGACGATCATGAAGTTGACAACAACTACGCCAACTTAACCCCTGAAGACAACCAAACCCAAGAGGCTTTTAGAAAACGGCGAGCTAATGCTTACCAGGCTTACTACGAACACATGCCCTTACGTCAGTCTTCATTGCCCAAGGGCCCAGACGCGCTGCTTTATCGGCGGTTGACTTTCGGTAATTTAGCTGAGTTCAATGTGCTAGACACGAGGCAGTATCGCACTAACCAACCTTGTGATGATGGACTTAAGCCTCGCTGTTCCCAAGCTTTTGATACAAATGCTACCATGGCCGGCTCAAAGCAAGAACAGTGGCTACGAAAAGGGTTAGACCAATCGCGATCGCGCTGGAATGTGATTGCTCAACAGACCATGCTAGCCGAGTACAATTTCAATAGTAATCCAGGTGTTGGTGTCTTCAATGTGGATCAGTGGGACGGTTACGTGGCTGCGCGTAATCGGCTTTTGAGTTTTCTCAACCAGCGCCAACCCTCTAATCCAGTGGTAATTACTGGAGATATTCATTCTAGTTGGGTACACGACCTAAAGCTTGACTTTAATAACCCAAACTCGCCGACTGTAGGCACTGAGTTTGTAGGAACTTCAATCACCTCTGACTTTCCCACCTCATTCATCGCTCCATCTCAAGCTGCCCTAACTAATAATCCCCATACTAAGTTCTTTGATGGTGCTTACCGAGGATACGTCCGCTGCAACCTGACTCCAAAACGCTGGCAAAGCGACTATCGTGTTGTATCAAGCATCGTTGACTTGAATGCTTCAGTCAAAACCTTAGCTTCGTTTATAGTCCAAAACGGACAACCAGGGGCGCATCCAAGTTAAGCAAATCTCACAAGTAATCAAACAAACCCTCCAAATAGAATCTGGGGGGTTTCAATATAGTATTAAATATAATTTCGACTATTAGAATATCTGAATTCGGAGCTTGTTATCCCACATTTTGCGGGTGTTCCGATATAGCAATCTTATCTGAGTTACTAAAACTGCTAAAGGTTTAAAAAGCTAGAGAATATGGGAAACTCAAAAGGAGCGTAGACTATATTAAGTGGGAAGCGATCGCCTGTTAAAGGTTATACTAAATCAATTTTCCTATAGAGTTATTTTGGCATTTATTTGCAATACTTAACTTATCTATAATTAACAAAAGTAAACATAGATTAAAAATAATAACTAACATCATAATTTATTAAGTTCATTAGACTAAATTAAGAGTATGCTGAATAGTTGAAGCCTAGTTTAGAGTTGAAGTACTAAGTGCAAATAAAGTTAAATATTTGTTTAGTTTTTTCTCCTTTGTCATTTATTTGAGTGTTAAATACTAAAAAACAAAGTTTATTTGTGCCAACTTCCTAACTAGGTTGTCAAGCAAAGTGGTGAAAATCCGACCAGAGCCAAGTACCAACAGCGAAAACAAAAGTAAACTTCACAAAAATTACGTAAAATGATCAGAAGAATTTTGCTGGCTGTATCGGGATTGGGACACGCAGAAGAAATGCTCAAAACCCTGAAAGAAATCCCTTCAATTCAATCTGCAAAAGTTACAATTTTGCATGTTGTTCAAGCACAAAATGCTGCTGCTACCATGACAACTAAATGGGAAAATGGGGGTAAAATTCTGGCGAATGCCATTCAAACCTTGAACTTAGATCCTAGCCAAGTTTCTTCAATTTTACGTGAAGGCGATCCCAAAGATGTGGTTTGCCAGGTCGCTGATGAAATCGATGCTGACTTGATTATTATGGGTTCGCGTGGACTGAAGCGGCTGCAATCGATTTTATCAAACTCAGTCAGTCAGTATGTTTTCCAGTTATCTTCTCGCCCCATGCTGCTGGTAAAAGATGACATTTATGTTAAAAGAATTAAGCGAATTATGGTGGCAATAGATAACTCTGATTCAGCAAAAAATTGCTTGAAATTGGCATTGTTTTTACTGCGAGATATTCCAGGTGGCGAATTAATTTTGGCAAATATTAGTACAGATTTCGGCGGTAAAAAATCGGAAATAACCAAGGTTAACCCAGCTCAAAATCCAGTTTTAGCAGCCGCTGTTGCAGAAGCTGAAAAACAAGGCATCCAATCTCGTTCTTATATCAGCAGTGGCAAACCTGGTGAAGAAATTTGTCGATTGGCAGAAGAGTTGAATATAGACTTATTATTGCTCGGTTCTCCAGATCGTCGGCCATCGATCGCTAAGAGTTTTGTTGATATCGATCGACTTATCGGATCTTCCTTGTCTGACTATGTTCGAGTCAATGCCACTTGTCCGGTATTGTTGGCGCGGACAATCGCTTCTTAAAGTAAACAGTGCTGAGTATAATAATTGTTGTAATAAAATAGTAAAGAAGTAAGATTTTTCTTGTCTTTACTATTGGGCACTCAGCATAGGCTACGCTAACAGCACTAAATGGATAGTTGATAAATAAAAACCCCTACACTATTGGCGCAGGGGTTATTTATTTTATACACAAACTCTTAACTATCTTTTCCACCTTCGCGGCTAGCAGTTTGGATGTAAAGAATTAGTAAAAACACGGCGGGGACTAGTACGAACAAAATGCTCGCTATGAACCCCAGGTCATTAACTTGCATGGCAAGAAAGCCTCTCTTAAATTTCCAGTCAACAACATTAGGATAGCATTATCGATGACAGAGTTATACCAATTCAAAATTCAAAACTTGTACTGAGCTTGTTGAAGTATTCAAAATGTCCGCGTAGCGTCTCGTAGAGAGAAAACTCAATTTTGGTAAGTATTTTGACTACTGACTGGATATAATGACAGATTTGAGAACTTAAGGCTTCGTGACTACGCTGACTGAGCCATTCACTAAAGTTTGACAGGCAAGGCGGTAATTTTCTGGCTTTTTCTTGAATTTCCGGTTTTCTACGTCTGTGCGCGGGGAAAGATTTTCTAGTCCTTCGACTATTTCAACAACACAAGTACCACACTGACCATTACCACCGCAATTGGTCATCTTGCCAATCAATGTATATATGTCAATACCATTTTGTATCGCCTTGAGCCGGAGATTAGCACCATCTGCTGCCACTACTTCTTTATTTTCTTTAACGAATTTGATATTACCCATAACTGATTCCTCCTTGACTGTAAGCTTGGCTTTCAAGGCTTCATATTGACATAGCTTGATTAACATCTTATTTATTATCATAATTCATTGCAAAATATTAATAAATATTAATTTTTTCAAACATGACACTGCAAAAAAATAGGACAGGTAGTCTACCTGTCCTATAAATTGAACAATAGATTAACTTATCTAAATCCCACAGCTGCTTGCCAAACGAAAGCAAGCAACAAGAAGAATACCGGGATAACTGGGAGAACGTCTACCAAAGGATCGAAGATTTGGTAAGCTTCTGGCAGTTTTGCTAATAAAAGTGCTGCTTCCATGTTTGTTTAAATCCACCTATCCAACACAGCTTTCATAATTGAGAAGTATCTTAACATGGTTTGGTCATTGGTCATTGGTCATTTGTCATTTGTCATTTGTCATTAATCCTCTGCTCTTTGACTCTCTATTTCTCATCTTTGCTTTCTTCGGTGAGCCAATGACCAAATTCTGCGACAAAGCGATCGCTCAATATTGCTTCTCGAATTTTTTGCGTAAAGCGAATTAGTTCGGTAATGTTGTGAATGCTCAACAAGGTATAAGCCAAAATTTCCTGCGATCGCACTAAATGAGATATGTAAGCACGGCTAAAATTTTGACAACTGTAGCAAGGACAAGTTTCATCTAATGGCGTAAAATCTTCACGAAACTTAGCATTTTTTAAATTCCAGCGTCCGCCTTGGACTATCGCTGTACCATGTCTTGCCCAACGGGTGGGAATGACGCAATCAAATAAATCTATACCAGATGCGATCGCGATCGCCATTTCCCGATAAGTTCCCACACCCATCAAGTAACGCGGCTTTTCGGGGGGTAAAAGTGGTGCTGTTACTTTGACAATCTCAGCCATCAATTCTGGCGGTTCTCCCACACTCACGCCACCAATGGCATATCCCGGCAAATCCAACTTAGCCAAAGCTTCCGCCGCACGGCAACGCAAATCCAAATACACGCCCCCTTGCACAATCCCAAACAAAGCCTGATCGCTGCGTTGATGAGCCGTTATGCAGCGTTCTAACCAGCGGTAAGTGCGCTCAGTTGCAGTTTCTACTTCTTGGCGAGTCGCTGGGTAAGGCGGACACTCATCAAAGGCCATAATCACATCTGCCCCCAAAGTATTTTGAATCTCAATGGAGCGCTCTGGTGTTAAATTAATAATTTGTCCATCATGGGGCGAGCGAAAAGTTACGCCTTCTTCAGTAATTTTTCGCATCTCGCTTAAGCTAAAGACCTGAAACCCACCTGAATCTGTGAGCATTGGCCCGTTCCACCCCATAAATTTATGCAACCCACCACCTCCAGCCACGATCGCTTCTCCTGGTTGTAGGTGAAGATGATAAGTATTGGATAAGATCATTTGCGCCCCAGTCTCTCGGAGTTGAGATGGAGTAATAGTTTTGACATTAGCCAGCGTTCCTACTGGCATAAATCTGGGGGTTTCTACAAGACCGTGAGGGGTGAAAAACACTCCTGCTCTAGCTTTTGTCTGACTACAGCAAGCAAGACATTGAAAAGAAAAATTCGCACTCATGCCATTTGGAATTTTAGATTTTAGACTTCGGCTGCGCTCAGTCGAACGATTTTGGATTGTGAAACACTAATCGGTAAAGAGTTTCAAAAATCCATAACTAGTACAACGGAGCAGAACTAAACCTACCATTTCATTACAGCCAGAAAATCCAAAATGAAAGCTTTTTGACTTTTGGCTTTTGCCTTGCGATACTAGCAGCCATAAAACCAAATGGTATTAGGGCAAAATTCATATTATTTGGCTAAATTATGGACAAACATCAAGATTGGTAGTTGAGTTTTAGCGAACACTTAAGCATTCATTATTAACCTAGTTACCAACTTTACAAGTATATACTCTAAATAATTGTTATTTAGAAAGAATCAGAACAGTCATCGTCAATTTCTGCATCCCACTTGGCTGAGAGTACTTGTTCCATCATCGCTTCTATAGCGCTGACATTGAAGCTTCGCTCTCGTCGCTCTTGTAAAGGTGTCGAGCGGGGAATTAACCGCAGACACAATCCTTCTTGCATCAAATCGAAGTAGGTTTCTTGTTGCGACGACTGTTTTAGTTCTAAATAATCAAAACTACAAACATTCAGATATAGCGCGCGGTTAGCCACTAAGGTAGACCTTTGCGGATTGGCAAAAACTTCCATCACATCCCCTTCACCCTCGCTCAGTACCTTATCTTCTTGGGTGTAGATGTAGTGGACTCGACCTAAATCTGCCAGCAATCGCCGGATGTCGAGCTTATTCACAATGATGCCCGTGTTAATAATGCACGGAGCTGGTATCCTGGTGTCGGGTAGATGATGACTCATAGGAAAATTGCGATTGAGCTAAGGAGAGCAACAACATAGCTAAACTGTCATAATTGAATAGCTTGTTTACTCCCTACATTTAAAAAAATATCAATTTTATGGGGCAATCGTCTAATAATTTGGAGTAAGTTTTTAGTTAACGAATACAAAACAGAAATTTTGCTCCTTGATGGAATTTTAACTTCCTAAGTTAGTCGTTTTTGTATAAAAAAATACTCAAAAATATTTGTTTACCACTTAGACCAGCATAACAAAATTTTCAACGAGAATGTTTAATAGAAGTAAATCTTATTTAAAGTTTTAAAGTCTACTGATGTCGGTTCTACCGAAATTATGACTATTATCCAGCAATTTACCAAAAATTAATGTAATTCAGATGACGAAACAGCAACAGTGGTGGAAAAAGCTGCTGTTAAAGCTGGCGGCTAGTATTATATTTTACACAAGTATTCCGTTACCGTATTTGAACGGATTGGACTTTCAAAGAGTAGCACGTCTTGCTTCGCTTGTTGGAGTGATGATTGGGGGAATTTTAGGGTTTCTGGATACGGGGATGGATTATCTGGGGATGCCCGTGTTAACTCGTAGTGCTTTAGTAGTAAGTGTTTGGATTGCCATAACTGGAGGATTGCACTTAGATGGGGCAATGGATACTGCCGATGGTTTAGCAGTGGGCGACCGAGATCGGCGACTGGAGGTGATGGCAGATAGTGCTACAGGAGCCTTTGGAGCAATGGCTGCGATCGCCTTGATGCTACTGAAAATAACAGCTTTGACAGATATACCAGAAAACCGTTGGTTGTTGCTGATGGCTGCTTGTGGCTGGGGACGTTGGGGACAACAGCTAGCGATCGCCCGATACCCTTATCTGAAAGCAACTGGTAAAGGCGCATTTCACAAACAAGCCATTCGTTCTTACAAAGATTTGTTACCAGGATTATTATTGTTGTTTAGTTTGAGTGGTTTACTTTGGCTGATAAATAGACAGCAACTATTTCTCGCACTGGCAATGATAATTGCTGGAAGTGCGATCGCTACTTTAACTGGTGCATGGTTCAACCACAAATTAGGTGGACACACTGGAGATACTTACGGCGCAGTCGTTGAGTGGACTGAAGCCTTATTTCTCTGCGTACTGACTACTGTAGGAAGTTAGGAGTGAGGAGTCAAAAGTGAGGAGTTAAAAATCAAACTCCAAACTCCTAACTCCAAACTCCTAACTTTATTTAATCGGTTGCAACTTTGTCACTTTGAGTTTAAAAGCCCCAACTCCAGTTTCTCCAAAAGACCGGACACGAATCACATAATTCCCTGTCTCTACGATGCGAGTAAAGAGTAAGGAATTGCTACTCCCATCAGGGCCATCATCATTTTCTGCTAAAGTCGAACCATCAGGTGCCAGCAGTGTGATGATACTGTCAAAGTTTTCCGATGACAGGTCAACTGCTAAATTATCGCCCTTCTGCAACTTCACAGTGTAATCACGGGCAAACCCACCTTGACCTGTGGGAATATCTTTATCCGAAAGGCGATCGTCAATTTCAGTACTGTTGGATAAAGGAATTGGACTATACAATTTATTTTGAGCAAAAGCTGCACTAGTACTAATGCCTATTGCCAGCAATGTGGCAGGAATGATGACAAGTTGTTTTAAACCTGCCGCAAAAACTTTATTCATACATTTCAAGCAATTTTTCTACAAAAATAGGGTAATTAGGTCAATTTATGTACTTATCCGTCAAAGCTTGCCTATTGCTTCTTAATTTATCCGTCTTTGACGGCAGTGGCTACAGCTACTAATCCTAAGACCACAATTCCATACTGACGAAGTGTTTGCACAGCAGACCTGGCAGTAGCACCAGTAGTATAAATGTCGTCCACTAACAGCACTGGGACATTTGGAGGACGATGGCGAAATTCTTGCCCAATAGCAAAAGCTTGGTTCAAGTTTTTTTCTCGTTTAGATACCGACAAACCAAACTGCGCTTCAGTTTCTCGCACTCTTGCTAAACCGTTTAGTTTCAATTTTAATCCAGTTATTTCGCAGAAACTTTGTGCTATCAGTGCGGCTTGATTGTATTTACGTTGTTTTTGTTTGCTAGCGTGAAGTGGGATAGGAACTACTACAGGCTGGCTATCTCGCTTCGGTGAATTTAACAACCATGCTTCCCCTAACCATTGACCCAAAGGACGAGCTATTTGGGGTTGATTTTCATATTTCATCGCTGCGATCGCTCGTTTCACTGGCCCACCATATTCCCCCCAGCCAAACACTGGTATAGGCTCTTGCCATAGAGAAATCGGGTCTTTACGTTGACATTTTTGCAGTTGTCTGGTGCAGTTTTGACAGAATTCTTGGGAAGTTGCGCGTTGACATAGAGGGCAATGGGATTGAAGAAAAAGATTGAGTAAGCCTGTGAGATTTTTAATCCAAGCGTGCATTTAAAATTGTCCTTTGTCATTTGTCATTTGTCATTTATCGTTTGTCATTTGTCCTTTGTCGTTTGTTTTTAGCTAATGACTAATGACTAATGACTAATGACTATTGATCAATGACTTAACATACACGCGATCGCACCTTGTTGTTTCCACTCCTGTTGCTGGAGTGTAGCCATTGTTTTCATACAGCTTGACTGCTTCCACCAAAACACTGGCGGTTTCAATCCAAATTTGTTGAAAACCACGCTTTGCGATCGCTGCTTCTAGCTGTTGTAACAAATATTTCCCTAATCCTAAACCCCTAATGCTGGGTAAAAGATACATTTTGCGGATTTCTACAGCTTTTTCACCTCGGTGTATGGGGTAGTATGCTCCAGTACCTACTAACTGACTTTGGTGTTCAATTACCCAAAACTCTCCCCCAGTAGCTAAATAACATTCCTCAACTCGCAGCACATCTTGGTCAGCACCCTTGGGTTCCCAAGCCAGACCGTATTCTGATAATACATAACTGATGACTTCGGCGGCTCTTGTGCGATCGCTTTTCACCCAATCACGAATTAAAAAATCTTGATAATAGTTTTTCATTACCATTTGCTGGTCAAGTTTACCCAGAAAAATTTTCCGCATCTATATCCCAATTTACTCAGCAAATAGCAATTCTTGCAGAGTTCATTTCAAGCTGTAATCTCCAGGCGTGAATTATGTCCACAAATTCGGGAATTAATTCAGTCACGTTCCCAGGTGATTATTCAGGGAGATGGTATCGATCGGCAAGTGTAGAACCTAGCAATTTCACTCCTGCTGCAATTTAAAAGCACTTCTTGCAAAGTAGTTTCCTTTCCTAAATTCTAAATTAGATAATGATTCTGAAAGTTAGATTTATTTAAAAGCTTAAAAGCTATTTAGAATATTGAAGCGAAACACCAACTGGCATTCATTTCTTGTGGCAAAAGCTGACTTTTCACAGTATTTAGAAAATTTTGATATTAAACAATCGCTTGCAACAGAATTTAAGAAATAAGAGAGGTAAAGGGAAAAAGGTTAATAATAGTCTCTCACCATAGAAGCAATAGCTTTTTACCCTTTCCCTTGTCCCTTACCGTTCCTGATAAATAACTGATGATACACTTCCTGCTCCTTCCTGCCTTCTTGTATTAAGGCAATGTTGCTTCAGAAATGCTCAAAGTTTTGTTGTCGTCGGCTTTCGAGGACTCATTTCCTGGAACGGATGCAGTTATCTCCCCAATGGCGCTGTCGTTTGTCCCAGTACCAGGACGCAAGGCACTTAAAGCAGTCTTAATCACAACAGCTGTAGGTACTGCCACAATTACACCTAACAGTCCGCCAATTCTTGCCCCTGTTAAGACCGAAATTAAAATCCAAACTGGATTTAAACCGGTAAAACTGCCTAAAATTCGGGGGGCAATTAAGTTTTCGAGAATTTGCTGTACAATTACCGCTGCGATCAACACTCTCACACCCATTGAAAAATCTTGCAACGCTACCAACAGTGTAGTCAGGGCAATGCCTACAGAACCGCCAAAGGGAACGAGAGCCATCAGGCCAATAGTTAGTCCGAATAACAATCCAAACGGCACTTTCAGCCACAAAAAGGTAGGAATAAGGGCTGAAGCCATACAGGTAGATAAAATCAACTGGGTGATGAAGAAATTTTGGAAACTTAGGCGGACTGTTTTAGAGAAAGGCTCGCGAAATTTATTAGGTAGCCACTCCACTAAACTTTCCCAGAGTTCACCCCCATGCTGTAAAAGATAAAAAGTCAAAACCATCGTCAAGAGAATATCTAGCAGACTAGTAACTGTCAGTACAGCTAGATTTAAAACTTGTCCGGCGATCGCTTGTAATTGTCCTTTGACGCGATCGTTGATTTGCACTACCAGAGCATCGAGGTTAATCGGCAAGCCAAAAGTCTCAGCTTTTTCGTTTAATATCATTAACTGAGAGCGTCCAGAGTCGATCAGCTCTGGCAAACGAGCCACCAGTTGTTCAGCTTGGGTAAGAGCCAAGGGAAAAAGTGTCACACCCAACGCTAATAAAATCGATAAAGCCAAGAGAAATACTAAAATAGCAACTTGCTCTCTCTTAGCACCATGATGCTCCATCCAGCTCACGGGGTAGTTGAGCAGAAATGCTAGCACTGAGGCTCCGACTAAAATGACTATGAGAGAATGGAAATAATTGAAAAATACCGAAATTGCCCAACCATTGATAACTAGCAGCGGAGCAAATAGCGCGATCGCCCCGATTCGCGCTATTGGAGTAAATGTTTGCCACCAGTCGAGTAGCTTACGTGTCTGCATTTTGAGCTGATTGCGGAATAGAACTAAATGAAATTTTTCCTTACAGCTTATTATCTCTAACTATATGAATCTTATTCATCCTTCTAGTTTAGGAGTTAGATTAACCCCAATGAAGAATTTTGAACCGAAAGACAATAGGGACTGGGGACTGGGGACTGGGGACTGGGGACTGGGGGAAGAAGAGGGACAAGGAGGACAAGGAAGAATTATTCCAGAAGTCTCTTTTTTGTCTTCTTCCAATTCCCAATCCCCAGTACCCAATCCCCAGTACCCAATGCCTAAAACACAGTTGCTTTTACATTTAGTTCCGATCGTCGGCTTTTTTCCATCCTTGTGGACGCTCTATCGAGGCCAGGGTAATCGGGAACAACTTGCTATTAGTCGTCTGTCTATTACTTTGGCACTTACTTGGTTGTTGAGTTATTTATTATTGGCTACCGGGGTAGCAACTTCAGATTTTTTTCCGCTACGTCTATTTATCCTCAATAGCTTTCTCACGTCAGGTTACTTTTTAGTAAGTATTTGGTTGATTTTGCGCCTAATGCAGGGCAGATCTAGTCGTTTACCAGGGTTTAGTAATTTAGCTGAACGAGTGCTTGGCAAGTATTTATCTTAATTTTTTAAGGCGATAAATTGTCGGTGTTTTTACTGAATTTTGGAAAATTTCTGGCTGATTTCTTTATATATCTAGTCAAATCCAGTTTATTATTGCCATACTTCAGTAAAACATCTCCAGGTTGTCCCAAAAAAAGAATAAATGCTGCTATAAGTGTTGTGGTTGACACTACATTAAAAAAGTTAGCACCGATAATTAAGAGTTAGCTATTATGGGTTAATTTGTTTGGGTGTTTTTAGTCTGCAAAATTACTGAATTTGATTAGTGAGTAAGTGTGAGGAAGTCTGTGACCATTCAAAGAAGTTCGGCGGAAGAAAACCAGTCGGGAAAAGCCTCAAAATCCAATAAAAAAATTCCCCAAAGCTCAACATCAGGGCGGTGGCTGTGGTTTTGGGTAGGTATGGGTGGTATTGCGATGGTATCAGCAACTGCGGGGGCGCTTTTAGCAGTGTCTTTGACGAGTACGCCTTTGCAACAAGCGCAGCTAACTCCAAAGGATGAGGCGGCCTTTGATAGCGATCGCATTTCTGGAGGTGTGCTGCGATTTTCAGAATTAACTCGTCCAGTGAATCTTTTGGTGATGGGAATGAGCGTACTTCCCCCAGATATCCAAAACCCTCCTGAAGATACCAAAAATCTCAAATACCTGCCCCAAGTCAACTCTTTTGATGGTCTTTCTGATGTGATGCTCTTGGTCAAATTCGATCCAGAGACGAAAAAAATAAATATGCTCTCCATTCCCAGAGATACCCGCACGGAAATAGAGGGGTATGGAGTGAAAAAAATTAATGCTGCCAATGTTGACGGTGGGCCAGCTTTGACTGCCAGAACTGTTAGTAATCTCTTAGGAGGAGCAGGAATCGATCGCTATGTCCGAATTAACGTTTTGGGAGTTGCCAAGCTAATTGATGCTTTGGGTGGCGTGACTGTCTACGTTCCTAAAGATATGAAATATCAAGATGATTCTCAGCATTTGTACATCAATTTGAAGGCTGGTAAGCAGCACCTCAATGGCGAGCAAACATTGCAATTACTGCGTTTTCGCCATGACGAACTCGGTGATATTGGTCGGATTCAGCGCCAGCAAATGGTCATGCGTGCTTTGATGGAGCAAACACTCAACCCGGCTACTGTTGCTCAATTACCGAAAGTTCTTGATGTCGTGAAAGACCACATTGATACTAACTTGACGGTTGAAGAGTTAGTAGCGCTAATGGGTTTTGGGGTGCGGACAAATCGCTCTAATATGCAAATGTTAATGCTGCCAGGTCGCTTTAGCGAAAAGAATGAGTTTGATGCTAGCTATTGGTTGCCCAACAAAGATGGAATTGCGAAACTGATGGCTCAACACTTTGGTTTGGAGTCAGAACAGGAACAGCTGGCAACTACAACTAACCCCCGCTCTTTGCGTGTAGCAATTCAAGATAGTACAGGTGGCGATCGCTCTAACCTGCAACCGTTAATTAGAGCCTTAGAAAAATCTGGATATCGCAATATCTATGTGGCCAAGGCATGGGGCGAACCTCTAGATGTAACTCATATTGTCGCCCAACAGGGAGATGGTGACAGTGCCGAGTCAATTCGCGGCACTTTGGGATTTGGAGAAGTGCGGGTGGAAAGCACTGGCAACCTTGCATCGGATATCAGTATCCAAGTAGGTAAAGATTGGTTGGAACAAAAATCTATTTTGGAGAAGTCGTTGACACCCTAAAGGGTACATCTGCTGATACTGAATTTATTACCTGGCTCAGTTCTTGGAGTTTAGCTGCTACTGCACCATTGGTTAATAATTCTTCTGCTTTAGCTAAACCCTCTGCCATATCTGAACAAATACCACTGCGCCATAGATAAAATCCGCCATTCCACAAGGCTGTTTGCATCAATTCACCTGGTTTACCTGCCAAAACCTCTTGAATATCCGCCACCAGTTCTTCAGTAGTTCCAAGGGGTACGTTCTTGGTAGTAAAGCCGTAATCGCGCGGTACGAGGTGCAATCGTTCTACCTCTTGGGGTGCTACGGATGAAGATAAGCTGATGATTGCAGTGCGATCGCGCGGTAAGTCGCAACTACCTTCCAATCCTTTGACTAATGTAAATTTTGTCACTCCTCGCAGTCCTAAAGCTATCTGAAACATCCCTTCTGTCGGTGGATGGACAAACCCAGCAATTACGTGAACATCCCCAGCATAAGGACACCAAATTAGCTCCATTGTCGCCAACGGCGGACGTTTGCCAAGTTGGTCGCGGTACTCCCAAAGACTTGTAGTTAAGGGAAAATGCTGAGGTAGATAAATAAAGCCGATTCCCGTTTGCTCAAACACTTGTTGAGTTTGGGCTATGGGTAAAGTAGTCCAATCGACTCCTAAACCCTGCCAAATATTTATCAGGGGTAAGCCATACTTCGTGGGTAGGCGATCGCCACCATGCATTACCACTGGTTGTCCCACTGCGGCGAGTAGTAAAGCTGTGACGGGACTAATTGGTGCTGTACGTGTCCTACCATCATAAGGGATGCCAAGAGCGATCGCTGGTCGCCCAGAGGCTATGGGTTGCAGTTTTGGCCCCAGTTCCTCATAAGCATCCAACATTCCGGCTAACTCTTCTCCCGTAGGACGCTTGATTCGGTGAGCAATCAAAAAGGCTCCAATTTGGGCTGGTGTCGCTTCACCCAGCAGCATCATTTTAGTAGCGGTGGCTGCTTCAATACGAGTTAAATTCTTAGATGTGTGGTTTCCACTGCCTACTTTTTGCAGAAATTCCCGAAATACATTGCTCATTTTTCCTTTGTCCTTCGTCCTTTGTCCACTGTCATTTGTCCATTGTCCGTGAATAACCGAAAATGGCTAATGACCGAATTATGGATTTACAGCAGTTTTCATGTATTTAGACCACAATTATGAGACCTAACCCCCAGCCCCTTCCCTACTAAGCGTTGGGGAGAAAATCAAAGCCTCTCTCCTTTTAGGAGAGAGGAATGGAAGTGAGGTCTATTTGTGGTTCATTTACCTGAAAATCGCTGTAAGAAGGTAAAAATGAGTCGTCAACAGCAGGTTTACTAAATTATTTAGCCCAAAAGTTTGTCTACCTTTAACAAAGGGCTTAAGCTTGTTGTTAAGCCCCAAGTCTTATTAATTTAAAGTTATAAATTCAGCTTTCTACTACACAACATATACAGTGAAATTAACTAGATTATCCTGACCAAATCGCAGGGAATCGCCGTTCAGTAGGCGATACTGCATACCGGGAGTCAAAGGATTGTTGTTTAAATAAATACCATTTGTACTCATATCAACAATCATGTAGGAATTTTGCGACCAGTCCCAATCGACTCGCGCATGACGACGTGAGACTATTCCCTCACTGGGAATGCCGGTCAAGTCAATTTCTGGCGGCGCTATTCCTGGACTCTGACTGCGGCGACCAATATAACCTCCTTCCCCAATGAGGTGAAATTCTCTGCCAGTGCTATGAATCAGCTTTAAGGCTGGCGCTCTTTGCGGTGGAGGGGTATAAACAGGTGGTGTTGGTTGATAGGAAACTCGTGGCTGATAGACTGTTGAATAATCAATTGGGGCTTGTTGGGGAGCTTGGTAGTTAGGTTGGTCTGTAGGCGGCCGCTGATACTGAACAGGTGGTTGACTAGGCTGTTGTTGAATAGGTGGAGGTTGACTAGGTGGTTGTGGTGTAGAAGAAACTACATTACCCACAGGGGTCGAACACCAGGGACAAACCTTAGCATTGTTCGGCAGGGCGCGGTTAAAATATTCGCAACTAGGATTAGGGCACCGATTTGCAGGCATAAGACTTTATATCATCAGGCATAGGTTGTAAAGCTACAAGACCTACTTTACTAAGTAAACACTGACCCTGACGAGTAGTTAGCATCTGGGCAAATGTAGAACCACCAGGTAGGCGATTGCTGTCTTTAGGGTACACCACAAAAATAGGGTATCCCAAGGGGTAGCTTTGGAAAGTTGTGACATCAACATAATAATCATCATGTTGACACAAATCATCTGAGGGATTAATTGAGCGGCGATCGCGCTTTTGAAACAGAGGTTGAATAGCGGACTTTTTAGCATCTGCGATCGCTAAAGGATAGCCAGTACACTGACTCGAAGTTTTACTGATAATCCCAAAACTGATAATACCAGTAGTTCGCCCATCTAAAGTTTCACTGCGTATCAGGTTTTGGGTTTTTGTTGTATCAAGTTTAGTAACTTTGGCTGCAAATAAAGCTTCGTCTTGAGGGGCATTTTGCAGAACTATTTGTTGAAATTTACTGATTGCTTCCGGTTCAGTTGGGGCAAAAGGTTTCACAGGCAGATTTGGAAGTTTAGGATTAATCTGCTGCCAATTAGTAATTTTACCTGTGTAAATTTGACGCAATTGCTCAAGATTGATTTGTCCCCCAAGAGCATTGGCAAGATTTGAGTCTCTTTTATTAAATGCGACAAAAACAAGTAAACCATCATAGGCTACTGGTTTTTTCGCAAGTTTATCTGTAATATTGTCTACCAAACTAGTAACGGCAAAATCTTTCTTGTTTGTTTGAACTTCTTCGATACTTTTAATCGGATTATTTATATTTGATGACAAAACAGATTTATAGTCAAATGTTGCTGTTGCATCTGGCTTTGGTCTGGTCAATAAATCTCCTAAACGGCTGTTGTCCACTAATTGCGTTAAAACAAAACTCCATGTACTATCTTTTTCTCCTGTATAAGTAAATTGTCCAGAAGGAACGTTAGGGACTTCGGAAAAATTCCGCACAAGTCTAGACCATTGGATATATTGATTAGGATTATCTGTCTTCCTACCCCAAAGCCAATACCAAATTCCCCCGCCAAGTAGTAATAGAAATAGGATTAATAACAAAAATAAGGGCATTGGCAAAGGCTTTTTTAGTTCTTGAGAACCTGGCGATCGCACTGAATTTGAATTTTTAGCACGATCTTCTTGAGGAAGTTCTAGTAGTGCTTTACGAGCCGCTTCTGCACTTTCAAAGGGAGTTTCCAGCCCAATCAAACGATAAATAAACTGCTTTAAATAGCTATCAGTATCCGGCCATTGTTGATGATCTCTAGGATTGAGAGGCTGGTTAGATGAAAAATTAGTTGTCCGCCCTACCCATAAATAAAAGGCTAATAATCCTAATGATTCTAAATCTTGCTCAGGTCTGGCGACAGCAGGTTGAGGAATAATTGGGGGAATAAATAAGTTTTCCCAGATAGCTAAATCACAAAAATATATAGAAAATTTTTGATTATTTTCTACTTTAATTAAAGTACTATCTAAATTGATATTACCGTGAGTAATACCCAGTTGTGTTTGATTGGAGGGAAAACGTAGCTTTTGAGTGTGGAGAAACTGGAGAGTTTGTAAACCTTGATTTAAGACTTCACGCACCTCAAGAGATGTCATTGCTCCCTTTTCTATGAGATATTTACCTAAAGTTTGGGATGACTCTATGCCTTGAGTAATAAGATAGCAGCGTTCTCCTTTTTCATCTGCGATCGCTTCTTTAGTTTCCACCAGACGGAAGTTTTGAATTCGACTATCGGCTAAACTTACCCCACCCACTCGTTTAAAAGTCTCTTTCCGCTTTTGAGTCTCACTTTCATTAAAAGAACGATTGGGGAGCAGGTATTCTTTGATGATTACAGGTTGTTTGTCTTTAAGTTGAACACCTGAGTATAAGCGGCCTAAACCCCGCACGCCGACAAAACTAGTTATTTGATAAGTTCCCTGACTTCCTTTAATCTCACCCTCCTGTGGTAAAGTCGCTGGAAAACCACATTCCAAGCAAAACTTAGCACCCTTGATTTGCTGCGCCGTTTGAAAGGGGCGATCGCAACTTAAGGGAGAATTGTACGAACAGGGGTATTCTTGATAAAAAGATTCAAATGAAGCCATATACAAAAAGTTTCGTGAATTGCGCCGACTACTTCAGTCGCGCTCAAGCATGAACTAATCCTAGCTTGAGGGCAGTCACAATCGCTTGAGTCCGGCTACTAACCTTCAATTTTTCAAAAATACTGGTGAGATGCGCCTTAACAGTAGCAACTGTTACATATAAATGTTTAGCGATTTCTTCATTAGAAGCACCTTGAGTTAACCAATATAAAACCTCTTGCTCTCTTTCAGTTAAATGCACCTCATGACATGCTTTTACACAAGAATCTGAATAAGCTTGAAAAAACCGGAAAAATCGACTAGCAACTTCTGAAGGTAGATAAATTTCTGACCTAGTTACAGTGTCAATAGCTTCACATAATTGGGTTGCCACACGATTTTTAAACACATAACCTGCGGCTCCTCCCTGCATCGCTCTAAAAATCCAGTCGTCTTCTTGATGAGCCGACAATACTAAAACTTTGCCACTGTAAGCAGCTTCTTTAAGACGTGCCAGAACTGTAATTCCATCACATCCTTTCAATTGCATATCCAGCAAAATTAAATCTGGACACTTCTGAGTTGTAAACTTTAAAACCTGCTCAACAGAATCTGCATCACCAATAACTTCTACAGGTAACGCAGAATTAATACTATAAAAATTTAGGAGAGTACGTAACCCTTGACGAAAGCGTTCTTCGTCATCTACGAGTAAAACCGAAAGTTTATTATTATCATTAGCCATATCTTTAATTACGAATTACGAATTACGAATTATAAATTAATTTACGCTCCTTGAACGAGGTAAAATCATTGAAAATTGTGCCCCACTTCCTGATAAAACTTGTGCCCAAATGCTTCCTTGATGATCCAAAATGATTTTTTTAGCAATAGTTAAACCCAGTCCTGTGCCTCCTTTGCGTCGAGAATAAAATGGGGTAAATATTTTTTGTAAGTCTTCTTGAGACAATCCTGGCCCTTGATCGGAGATTTTAATTAAAACTTCATCTTGAAAAATTTGCCAGCTACAGGTAATAGTTCCTGAATGAGGGCTGAAATGAACGGCATTACTGAGGATATTATCAAAAACTTGTTTCATTTGTAATTTGTCTATCTTCAGTATTGTCGATGTATCGGGAATTAATATTTTAAGTTTTTTCTGATTAATTAGAGGTTGTAAATTTGTGATACTTTCAACCACTAAACTTCTTAAATCTTGAAGTTTTACTCTTAATTTTGCACTTTGACCGCAATCAATCAATTCATTTAAATTAGTATCTAAATCTTGTATACTTTCGCCGATGATTGTTGCTTGCTCTTGCCAAGGGCTATCCTCTAAACCTAAGCATAAATTATGTGCATACAATCCTATAAGTCCTAAAGAGTTACGCAATTGATGACCGACTCTATGTAAGATATCTTCTAAAAGTTGAATTTCAGTTTTTTGTCTGCCATAGTCCAAGGAAATATCTACATACTTACTCAGCAGCATAGCAGAGCGTTTTACATATAGTTGTAAACTCGACGAGAGAGGTTCATGAGTAATGATTTGAATATATTCAGTTTTCTGATTTTTATAGGATATGGGGCAAATGTAAGAAATAGATAAAAAGTCCTTAAGCTGAAATTCCTGTAAAGTCAAAACAGGCGGAAAATCTGTAAGCCATGCTTCCGAACGCAAATAAGCTAAAGTTTTTGGAGAAAAAGGAGTTTGGTCTTGACCATAATTTATAACTTCTTGATTAGTTCTCAATAATGGATCGTGATAGACAATCCGAGCAAATAAAATTGGATATTGACTAGTTAATTGCTCAGACTCAAGCTGACAAAAGCTTTGGATGTCTGAGGAATTCAAATAATTAGAGCCATTGTCTAGTTTTTGTACAGAAAAGCCTAGTGTCATAGCTTCACTCGCTTTTTGCAACCAAATGTTTTTACTCTTCTGCTGATCAGTATAAAATTATGCAGTCTCAGCAATGTTTATTTTTTTGTTAAGTTATCTTTTGGGATAATTCATCCAAATAATTATTAAGGTTTGTATTTACACGTGTATCAAACTAACTTTGCTGTGTAAAGAAGTTTGTAGTAAAAACTTTAGTCCTGATGTTAAGCACTGAAATGCTTACTACTTACCTAAGCTTTCGTTAGCTTAATAGACTACTTAGGATGTCTTTTCAGCCATTAGTCTCAAGTTAAGATGAAATCACTGGGGTCAATTAGTATAGCTAGGGACACTTCGGCAAGCTCAGTGCATCGCTGGGGACTGGATGAAAAGTCTTTTTGTCTTTAGGTTTTATCCTCCTCAAATTAAAATTGAACAAAAATAATAATCGGCTGCCTGAATTCAATAAACGGCTGCCCGAATTCAATTAACGGCTGCCCGAATTCAATAAACAACACCCCAAATTCGATGAACGACTGCCCGAATTCAATAAACAACTGCCCGAATTCGATGAACGACTGCCCGAATTCAATAAACAACTGCCCGAATTCGATGAATATACCTTTGACATTTGGGCTAACTTGACACCAATGCTTTTCAACCCACCCACAAGAAAAAATGTATGTAGTGCGTCCAATTAAAAACTGCTCCAGATTAATCTACAAACTGAAGTTGCGACTTTACGGATTCTTGACCCAATACCCGATTTAAAAAATATCGACAAAAGTCTAATTAACTTTAGAAGCCCGATACATATACTGTAGATGCATCTGGATTAGCTACCAGCAGCACACCTTCATGCTTATCTTCGTTCTTCAAACTTTAGCCGAAATTCTCGCTGGAGGAACCTCACTTACCAGTACAGAGCAAATTGACTTTAGCCATCCTGGTAATCGTAGGGAAGAGGGAGCAGGTCCGACTCTCAATTTATATATTTTTGATATACGTGAGAGTAAGCAGGTGCAACATTCTGGTAGGCAAGTAGAACGCAAGCTAACACGCGCTCTACAACCTGCTACTGTAAATTGGGCACCCGCTTGGTTTGATGTTTCGCTGCTATTAACAGCCTGGGATAGAACAGCTTTAGGTGAGCATCACTTTATTAGTGAGGCGTTGACTGTGCTGTTGCGCCATCGCACCTTGGAAGAGGAGTTTTTGGTTCCTGAATTGCGGGGCTATGGTAATTTGAACATGACAGTTGCCTTAGAGCCGCCAGTTGAGATTGGCTCTTTGTGGAGCGCTCTCAATGTGCCATTGCGTTCAGCCTTATATTTGACAGTTACAATACCCTTCGAGCCACAACCTACTCCAGTACCTTTGGTTTGGGAGCGAATTTTCAATTTGCGAAATCAATTGTCTCGCGATAGTGACAGTCTAGTATTAACCAGGCGAGTTGCGATCGCAGGTATTGTCAAAAGTGCGGTGACAAATCTGCCGTTGGTAGCGACAGAAGTGGCTGTGAGGGGAACTGAAAAATCCATATTAACCACTAAAGAAGGGCTGTTCTTTTTTGAAGACCTTCATTTAGGTAATTATGTTTTGACTCTGAATCATCCGGGCTATCTACCTCAAAACGTCAATGCATTGGTAGATAACCAAAGTAATACTTTCAAAGAAATATTTCTAACTCCTGAATAATTAGATTTTTACTGACTTGGAGAGACTTTCATGGCTAGACTTGATTACTTTGCTCCTGGTGTTTACATCGAAGAAATTGACCGGGGTAGCCGACCAATTGAAGGTGTTAGCACAGCAGTTGCCGGATTTGTAGGCTTTACAGAAGACGTTCGCGGTGGGGCTGAATTATATAAGCCCATGCTAGTAACCACTTGGACGCAATACTTAAACTACTTTGCCCGTCTCAACTCTGATGGCTTCACCGACTTCAACGCCTATTTACCCTTTTCAGTCTACGGCTACTTTATGAATGGTGGCGGTCGCTGCTGGGTAACAAGCATTGGGACTCAGTTACCAAACGCACCCAGACCCGCAACTCCAGAACCGGCTACCCTCAGAATCAACTCTAGAGGTAATCGTCCAGCCCTCCGCTTTACTTTGCGTGCTGAACAAGCATCAGGCGGATTAGTAAATCTTGTAATTATTGATGGTTCACCCCGCCCTCTACCTGAAGGTACTGAAGGAGAAGCGCCTCCAAATACGGGCGAGTATTTTACCATCCAAATTCGTCGGGGAGATGAGCTTCTAGAGGAATACGAGAACTTGACAATGAACCGCGAACCTGCTGCTCAAGCAGCGACTTATGCGGTGACGGCATTAAGAAATTCGATGTACATCACCGTAGAAGACATAACTCAAAGCGGACAGCCTTTAGCTCGTCGTCCGGTCAATGGTCAATATGAACTAGCGCCACCCATTGTTGCTGCCACACCCGATAGATTTTCGCAAAATTTAGAAGGGGTTCGAGACGATCGCACCGGGGTACGCGGTATCTTTGAAGTTGATGAAATCACAATGCTGGCCTGTCCTGATGTGATGCGGGCTTATCAAGAGCAGATACTTAATTTAGATCAAGTCCACGGCATCATCGAACTGATGATTAGTATGTGCGAGGGTTCTGCCAGTGGCGATATTCCCAATCCGCCCAACCGCATGGTTGTACTTGATGCGCCACCGGATGCCGTCAAACCGCAGCAAGTAGTGGAATGGTTGAATAGATTTAACCGTCGTTCGATGTTTGCAGCCCTTTATTATCCTTGGATTAAAGTACCTAATCCACGCGATCGCGGTAATCCAATTTTAGTACCTCCTTGTGGTCATGTGATGGGTGTTTGGGCCCGCACCGACGAAACCAGAGGAGTTTACAAAGCCCCTGCAAATGAAGTTCCCAGAGGCGTAATTGGTTTGGGCTATGACACAAACTTCCGCGAACAAGAACTATTAAATCCCTTGGGGATAAATTGTATTCGCAGCTTCCCCAATCGAGGTATCCGCATTTGGGGCGCACGCACTTTAGTTGAGCCAGATAAAACAGAGTGGCGTTACATCAGCGTGCGTAGATTAATTAGCTATATCGAAAAATCCCTAGAACTGGGGACTCAGTGGGTAGTTTTTGAACCGAACGACCAAGATTTATGGGCGCGTGTCACCCGCACCGTCAGTAACTTCTTAGAACGTATCTGGCGTGAAGGTGCTTTATTTGGTGCATCTCCAGCCCAAGCATTCTATGTCAAGTGCGACGAAGAATTGAACCCACCAGAAACCAGAATTTTAGGACGTTTATATATTGAAGTCGGTGTTTGCCCCGTCAGACCGGCTGAATTTGTTGTTTTCCGCATCAGCCAATGGAATGGCATTGAAGATAGCGAATAGGACAATTCAATTTTGGATTTTGGATTGCGGATAGCGCAGCGTTAGCGAGTCTGCGAGCGTCTTTTGGATTAAATTTTAATCTAAAATCCAAAATCTAAAATCTAAAATTCTTGTTCCCCATTTCAAAATTAATTACACACAAAGGAGTCTAAAAGTATGGCAGGCGAATTTTTAACCTCTTGTAAGTTTTACTTCGAGGCTGACGGAATTACTGATAAATTTATCAAAGAAATTAGCGGACTAGGCGTTGAAAATACACCAGCGCAAGAAGTTCACGGTTCATCTAAAGGCGCTAAACTAATGCGTCAAGCTACACCAACTGTTGTTAAATTTACCAACATTACAGTAAAAGTCATCGCCACTGATGATATAGACCTGTATAAATGGTATCAAGACTGTAACGAAGACATGGGAGACCCTCGGAAGTGGGCACAGAATCGTAAGACTGGCTCGGTAGTTGCTTACGACCAACAAGGCTCAGAAAAAGCACGGTGGAACATTGTCAATTGCTATCCCTGTAAATACACTGGGCCTACCTTAACAGCCTCTGGTGGTGATATGGCAAATGAGACTGTTGAATTGGTTCACGAAGGAATTAAACGAATCAAATAATTAGCTTATGCAGTAATTAAGGTTTGGGAGTTTAAGTTGCATAGCCTCTACAGGCAGAACGCTTTGTGTCGGAGTCTGTTTTGTAAAGTTGCTCCTCTTGGGGAGACCCCATCGCTTTTAGCGTCTCCCCTTGGGAGAAGACCGCACTTTGCGCTAAATCTCCGTCACAAAACGTAATTACGAATTACGAATTACGAATTACGAATTATTTAACAGTGGTACAATCCGCAAGCCGAATTCCAGAAGTTTTGACAGCCCATCGGTTCTATTTAGAACTGACACTAGAAGGTCAAAACGATGCCAATTGTTTCTTTTTGGAGTGTCAAGGCTTTAAAAGAACACAAGAAGTTATTGAAATTACTGAAGTCACTTCTCAAACCTGGGGTACAAAAGGGCAATCAAAAGGTCAGGTAGTAAGAACCAAGCTTCCTAGCAATTCCAAGAGTGGTAATCTCATTCTGCGTAGAGGTACCACTAACTCTATGGATTTTTGGAAGTGGTTTGAAAAAGTCCAACAGGGTAATTGGTCACAGCAACGTAGACTTGTTGCTTTGTCTATTTATAATCAGGCAAATCAAGAAGTAGCTAGATTTGAATTAGCCGGTGCTTGGCCTGCAAGTTACAAGATTGCCGATGTCAACGCCCGCAGCCATGACATCGAAATTGAGGAGGTGGAGGTTGCTTTTGAGGAATTTAAACGCGTGAAATAATTAGGAGAATTATGTTTCCCACAGAGTTTGAATTTACACTGCCAAAGGGGTATCTAGACTCTGAAGGCAACCTCCATCGCAAAGGTGTAATGCGGTTATCAACGGCGATAGACGAAATTGCACCCTTGCGTGACCCACGTGTTAAAGCAAATCCCGTTTATGCCACAATTATTATCTTGTCGCGAGTGATTACCCACTTGGGTGCTTTATCAGAGGTTACTCCTGCAATCGTGGAAAACTTTTTTTCCCAAGATTTAAATTATCTCCAAGATTTTTACCGTCGAATCAATGGCTTGGAAGGCGAAACTTCCATACCAGAAGATACAGTAAATTCTCCCGAAGCACTTCTTCATAATTGAATTGAGCATGGGGCATGGGGCATGGGGCATTGGGAGTGGGGAGCAGGGGGCAGGGGGAAAAGTTCCAAGCTACGTCTGCAAGTATCAAAGGCTCATTAAAGGAGTTCAAAGACTCATTAATGAGTATCAAAGGCTCATTAAAGGAGTTCAAAGCCTCATTAATGAGTATCAAAGGCTCATTAAAGGAGTTCAAAGACTCATTAATGAGT